>JAJQIP010000052.1 GCA_021199145.1 Porphyromonadaceae bacterium
TCGCCAAAAGACCGATTAGCATAATCAAGGCGATTTGCAGGTAGATGTTGTTGCGCACATCCATAAACCACGAGAAGATGAAGCTTCCGGCCAACCCGAACGGTATCGAAAGGACGACCGCCAAGGGAAGAATGTAGCTTTCGTACTGGGCACTCAACAAGAGGTAGACGAAGACAAGGCAGAGCATGAAGATAATGGCCGTCGTGCCGCTGCTGGAGTTTTGTTCCTCACGGGTCATACCGCCGAACTCGTAGCCGAACCCTACCGGAAGCCTCTCGGCCGCCACCTCTTCGATGGCCTTGATGGCTTCACCCGAACTGTATCCCGTGGCGGGAAGTCCGTTGATGGTGATGGAGGTGTACATGTTGAACCGGTTGATGTTATCCGGTCCGTATACCTTCACCAAGGTGATGAAGTTGCTGATGGGGGCCATTTCCGACCCGTTGCGTATCTTGATGCTGTTCAGGGTCTCGGGATTGATACGTGCTTCGGGCGAAGCCTGTATCATGACACGGTAGAGTTTCCCGAAACGGTTGAAGTTCGAAGCGTAGATACCGCCATAATATCCCTGCAGGGCCGTCATGATGGTACTCGGACTGATACCGGCCTGTTTACATTTGGCCACATCCACATCTACACGGTATTGTGGGAAGCTGGGGTTGAAGGTGGTCGACGCCATCGATATCTCCGGCCGCTCCTGCAGTCCGGCGATGAAGTCCTGCGACACGTTGTAGAAGTTTTCGATAGTTCCTCCCGTCTTGTCCTGGAGGTTCAACTCGAAACCGTTACTGATACTGTAACCGGGAATCATAGGCGGGGCGAAGCAGAGCACCCGGGCGTCTTTCACCTGTTGGGCGCATTGCATGTAGATGGCACCGATGACCGAATTGGCGTCCATCCCTTTGCCGGTACGCTCATCCCATGGTTTGAGCTTGCAGATAAACGATCCGTAAGTATTTCCTTGACCGCCGATGAAGCTGTACCCGATAATCTCGGTACGGCTCTTCATGCCCGGCTGTGCGGCGATAATGGCATCGACCTGTTTCATCACCTCTTCGGTGCGCTCCTTCGAGGTACCCGGCTGCAAGTCGCAGGTCACCATCACCGTACCGGTATCTTCGTTGGGCACGAATCCGGTCGGAGTGACGTTCATCAGGAAGACGAGAATGGCGATGCCGACGATTACCCCTACGAAAGAGAGCTTCTTGTGGTGGATGAATGCCGACACGCCGTGTTTATATTTGACAAGCATACGGCTGTATGCCGTGTTGAAAGCCGTCTGGAACCTCTTTATAAAGTTCTTTTTCTTTTCCCCTTCGGCTTGGTGCGGTCGCAGCAACAGGGCGCACAAGGCCGGACTCAAGGTCAAGGCGTTGATGGCCGAGAAACCGATGGCGAAGGCCATCGTCAGACCGAATTGACGATAGAAGGTACCGCTCGTACCAGTCATGAAGCTGACAGGGATGAACACCGACATCATCACCAGGGTGATGGATACAATGGCGCCCGACAACTCTCCCATGGCATCGATGGCCGCCTTGTGAGGCGACTTGTACCCTTGGTCGAGTTTCGCATGCACCCCTTCGACCACCACTATGGCATCATCGACCACAATGGCGATGGCCAATACGAGGGCGCAGAGGGTAAGCAGGTTGAGGCTGAATCCTATCAGATAGAGGGCGAAGAGAGAACCGATCAGCGACACGGGAATGGCGATGGCCGGAATCAACGTCGACCGTAGGTCTTGCAGGAAGATATATACCACGAAGAAGACGAGGATGAAGGCTTCGATAAGGGTCTTGATTACCTCATAGATGGAGGCGTAGAGGAAGTCGTTGGAGTTCATCATTACGTCTATATCCAATCCGACAGGGAAAGAGGGCCTCAGTTCATCAATAAGAGCTGTAATATCGTTGATGATGGTCGTGGCGTTCGAACCGGCGGTCTGGTATATCACCATGTCGACGGCTACGTGACCGTCCGCATAGCAGGAGTTGGTGTAGTCCAACCGTCCCAACTCGATGTCGGCCACATCCCGCAAATAGAGGATTTCCCCATTCTCATTGGCGCTGATGACTATCTCTCCGAACTCTTCGGTGGTCTTCAGACGACCTTTATAGGTGAGCACATATTGGAACGACTGGTTCCCTTGGTCCCCGAATTGTCCCGGGGCGGCCTCGATGTTCTGTTCGTTCAGCACGGTGATGATGTCGCTCGGCATCAGACCGTATTGGGCCATGATTTCCGGCTTCATCCATATCCGCATGGAGTACGACGACCCGAAGATGTTGACATCTCCTACACCCGCTACCCGTTGCAGTTCCGGTACAAGGTTTATCTGGCCGTAGTTCTCTATAAAGTCCATGTCATAACGGTCGTCGGTAGTGTAGAGGGAGAGCACCATAAGCATACTGTTCTGCCGCTTCTGGGTAAGCACACCCTCTTGCGTTACTTCCGACGGAAGGAGGTTCTGAGCCTTGGTCACACGGTTCTGCACGTTCACGGCCGCCATATCGGGGTCAGTCCCTTGCCTGAAATAGACCGTGATTCTCGCCGAACCCGTATTGGTGGCCGTGGAGCTCATGTACATCATATTTTCCACACCGTTGATGGACTCTTCCAACGGGGCGATGACACTGTTCAAAATGGTCTCTGCATTCGCACCGGTATAGGTGGTCGATACACTGATGGTCGGCGGTGCGATATCAGGATATTGTGTGATGGGCAGGAAGAAAAGCCCCAAAATACCCAAGATGACCATGAAGATGGAAATCACGGTCGAGAGCACCGGTCGGTTGATAAATCTGTCTAACTTCATAATGTCGTTTTTGCGAAGTTGATGGTATGGAATGGTTATTCGCCTTGGCTGGCGGCTTCGTCGGCCGTCGTCTCAACAGGCTGGATAGGCGTTCCGTCAGTCAGGGAGTTGATACCCTCGACGGCGATGCGGTCACCCTCTTTTAAGCCCGACAGTACCCAATACTGTTTCCCGTCTTCAATCGACGAAACGGTGACTTCGGTCGCCTTCACCGTAGATTCCGGGGTCAGCAGGTAGACGAATTTCTTGTCTTGGATTTCGAAAGTGGCTTTTTGCGGAATCAACAGGGCGTTGTCGCTCTTCATGGGAATCAGTATGTTGCCCGAACCGCCGCTACGCAACAGCCGGTCGGGATTCTGGAAAGTGGCCCGTACGCTCGACGACCCTGTCTGCTGGTCGATGATACCGCTCACGGTCTCTACCTTCCCTTGCAGGGGATAAATGCTCCCGTCGGCCAGTTTCAACGAAACCTCCGGCAGCTTGGAGAGGAAGTCATTGGCTCCGTACCGGCTCGCCAGTTCCAATATCTGTTTTTCCGTCATGGAGAAGTATACATACATCTCGCTATTGTCCGATACCGTGGTGAGCGGGGTGGTGATGGAGGCGGAGACGAGACTGCCTACTCGGTAGGGTATCGTACCGACACTCCCCGACAACGGACTGGTCACCCGCGTATACGAGAAGTTGTTCTGGGCATTCACCAGTTGGGCTTCGGCCTGGGCTTTTTGGGCCAGAGCCGAGGCATAGTCGTTGTCGGCCATCTGCCGCTCGTATTCGCTGATGATATTCTTTTTCCGCAGTTCACGCTTGCTGTTGGCCGTGATGCGGGCGGTCTCGGCGGAGGCCTTGGCCGCTGTCAGGTTGGCTTCGGCCACCTTCAACGCCGCCTTGTAAGGCACGGTGTCGATGACGAAGAGCACATCCCCTTTATTTACGAGCGACCCTTCGTCTACACGGAGC
>JAJQIP010000106.1 GCA_021199145.1 Porphyromonadaceae bacterium
CGTTTTCTGGTTCAGCATCTCGGTATCGGTATCGATTTATATCCTGCTCTTTTTTTCAGCTCCGTTCATTGCCCGTTTTTACGGTGAGCCAGCCCTTGTTCCGTTGGCCCGTTTCCTCTTTTTGAGTTTTGTCATATCGAGTACAGCGACAGCGCATAGTGCCTATCTTTTTAAGAACTTATTGGTAAAAAAACGTTCCTTAAGCCAGTTGTGGGCACAACTCCTGTCGGGTGTGGTGGGAATCACGGCTGCTTATAACGGTATGGCTTATTGGGGAATAGCCTTGCATCATATCTCTTATACAGCAATCACCTCGATTTTTTATTGGGGATTTACTCCGTGGCGTCCTTCGTTATCTATCAATTTCCGTCCCTTGCGGGAAATGTTCGGCTTTAGCAGCCGTGTATTGGCCACCAATGTTTTCATCCATATCAATAACAATATATTTTCGGTTCTTTTGGGACGGTTTTTCTCTGTAGTGCAAGTCGGGTTCTACAGTCAGGCGGCCAAATGGAACATGATGGGTTATAACACGATAAACGGCATGATAGGGAGTGTGGCGCAACCTGTTTTGGCGCAGGTCATCCAGGACAGAGAACGGCAATTGGCCGTTTTCCGGAGGATGTTGCGTTTCACTGCTTTCACCGCCTTTCCGTTGATGCTTGGGTTGGCATTTATTTCTCGTGAACTCATTGTCGTATGTGTTACAGATAAGTGGATTGAATGTGTGCCTATGATGCAGCTTCTTTGCTTGTGGGGGGCTTTCTTCCCGGTGCAGACACTCTTCTCCAACCTTATTATCAGCAGTGGAAAATCGTATATCTACATGTGGAATACCATTGTTTTGTGCCTGTTGCAAATCGGGGTGTTGATTGTGATGGCACCTTTTGGAATCTATCCCATGATTGTCACTTTCGTGGCGGTTAATATT
This sequence comes from Porphyromonadaceae bacterium, assembly GCA_021199145.1. GTDB lineage: Bacteria > Bacteroidota > Bacteroidia > Bacteroidales > UBA11471 > Caccoplasma. The sequence continues at coordinate 932 of JAJQIP010000106.1, forward strand.
GCTTGGCAGGGGGTGTGGTATCTGTTTGCCCGCAAACAGATTGCCTTGCGTTTTATCGATTTCCTGAAAGATGTATTGCCTTTTGCCGTTATCGCTTTGGGTACGATAGCCGCTACCTATTATTTGACGAGAGGTATAGGTAATATTTATCTTTTGTTGGTGGCCAAGGTGTTTGTAGCCGCCCTTATCTATATCCTTATCATGTGGGTGTTCCGTGTGGAAGAGTTTCGTGAAAGTCTCGCCTTTTTGCGGGGAAAGCTTTTTTGCGGTAAGAAGTAAATCCGGAGGAATGTCTTGATTTTTCCTCTTGTTTCCTGTAAGAAGTGTAGGAAATCAATGCGATTTTGCGTTTCGCTGTTTCACTTATTATACGTACCTTTGTACCAAATAATCTTTCGTTTATGCCTGATACAGTTGCACAGTTTGAAAAGGTGATTTCTATCTGCAGGGATTTGTTTATCCACAAGCTCGAAGATTATGGTGCATCGTGGCGTATCATGCGCCCTTCATCGTTGACCGACCAAATATTCATCAAAGCCAAACGCATACGCAGTATCGAGGAGAAAGGTGTGTCGATGATTGACGAAAGTATCCGTTCGGAGGTGATTGGTATTGTCAATTACGGTATTATCGGCCTTATACAACTCGAATTGGGGTGTGCCGATAGTGTTGACATTTCCAATGAAAAAGCCCTTTCCCTATATGACAAATACATGACCTTGACCAAGAATCTCATGTATGCTAAAAACCATGATTATGACGAAGCTTGGCGCAGTATGCGGCCATCTTCGTATACCGATTTGATTCTCATGAAGATATGTCGGACGAAGCAAATTGAAGATCATGCAGGTGTCACGTTGGTGTCAGAAGGAATTGATGCCAATTACATGGATATGGTGAATTATTCCCTTTTTGGATTGATAAGAATCGAATATGGTGAATAAGGCGGGACAAAGCAGGTGGATACAACGCATACGCCCAAAACTTGTCGTGATTGCACGGATAGTCATAGGCTTGGCTTTTATCTTTTCCGGTTTTGTTAAGGGAGTTGACCCTGTGGGTACTTCCTTGAAGGTGCGGGAGTATTTGTTGGCTTTCGACTTTGATTCACTTCTTTCTCTTTCGTTCTTTTTGGCCATTTGCCTGAGTATCTATGAATTTGTGTTGGGAGTGAATGCCCTCTTCGGGTCATACCGCCGGGTAACTTCCGTTCTCTTGCTCTTGACCATGCTCGTCATGACGGGGATTACCCTATATTTGGTGTGGGTCAATCCTATCAGTGATTGCGGTTGTTTCGGTGAGGCCGTATATCTCACAAACGGACAGTCGTTGTTTAAAAACATTGTCTTGCTCCTTTTGTCGATATTCCTCCTTTTCCCGCATCGTCGTGTTGATGGCCTATATCATAAAGAGATACAACCGCTTACAGTACAATTTTCCATACTTTTTATCTTGGGTATCTCCATTTATGGAAATTATTTTCAACCCCTATTTGATTTCCGTCCCTATAAGTCGGGTATGGATATCCGGGAGCAGCTTACTTCCGCTTCATTGGATGAACCTCGGTATATTTATGAAAAAGAGGGAGTTCGGACTATGTTTGCTATTGATGATTTGCCTACTGATACAGCGTGGCATTTCGTGGAGCGTGTTTCTTTGGCTGCTTCGAAAAACAGCATTCATAATTTTGCCATTTACGATGGTGACGAAGAGATTACGGATGCGATTCTGGACGTTCCCGGATATACAATCCTTGTTCTGTCGCCTTCTCTTGCCACCGCTGATAATTCGACTATCGATAAGATAGATGAACTCTATGACTATGCCATAGAGTATGGTTATCCCTTTTATTGTCTGACCGCCTCCTCTCCCGAAGAAATTGCCAAATGGCAAGACGATACAGGGGCAGATTATCCCTTTTATTCGATGGAAGCTTCAACCATACAATCTGTAGTGCGGGGCAATCCTGGTGTGGTGTTGTTGCATGACGGGGTTATCGTGGAGAAATCCCGTCCATGGCGTCTGCCTGGTGAGGCGGAATTAAACGCCCCCCTTGAAGAGTTGCCGTTGGGACAGGTGAGGACCTACACTGTCTGGCGGCCTTTGGTGACAGTCTTGCTTATCTTTTTCTGTCCCATGCTGTTTCTGTTGTTGTTCTCCAAAACCATCGAGGTTTATGTTGTGCGGGCTCGTGTGCGCCGTGTGGCACGGTTGAGGAAGATGCATCTGGCCTTGAAAGAGAAGATTATGAAAAATAAAGAAGAAACCCAATTACAATTAAATCATATCATCATGAGAAAGAAGATTGTCGCAGGGAATTGGAAAATGAATAAAACCCTGCAAGAAGGTTTGGCTTTAGCAAAAGGTATTGAGTCTGCATTGACGGGAAAAAAGGTGAATTGCGACGTGATTATTGGCGTGCCCTTTATCCATTTGGCATCGATAGCGCAAACGATTGACACTCGGAAAATCGGGGTGGCGGCAGAGAATTGTGCCGACAAAGTATCGGGTGCTTACACTGGGGAAGTTTCGGCTGCTATGGTAGCTTCTACAGGAGCTAAATATGTGATTTTGGGACACTCTGAACGTCGTGCTTACTATCATGAGACCCCGGAAATCTTGAAAGAGAAGGTGAGTCTTGCCCTTGCCAACGGTTTGACGCCGATATTTTGCATTGGTGAGGTCCTGGCAGAACGGGAGGCCGGCACCCATTTTGACGTAGTAAAGGCCCAGATAGAAGGTTCGCTGTTCCACCTCTCCGCAGAAGATTTCGGGAAAATCATTTTGGCTTACGAGCCGGTATGGGCTATCGGTAC
>JAJQIP010000156.1 GCA_021199145.1 Porphyromonadaceae bacterium
AGATTCCCCTCCGTAGCCAACAGGCGGAACTTCCGGGAGAGGCAGGCGGCCATCAACTCCTTGGTCGTCGTCTTGCCGTTCGTACCCGTAACCCCGATGACCGTCCGCCCCCAAGCCCGTCGGTGATATAGGGCCAAATCCTGCAGGGCCAGCAATCCGTTTTCCACCAGAATATACCGGTTGTCGATCATCACCGAAGGGTCGTCGACCACCGCATACGAACAACCCGCCGCCAACGCCTGTGCGGCGAACTTGTTTCCGTCGAAATTCTCTCCCCGCAAAGCGAAAAAGAGGGAACCCGAAGGGCAGTTGCGACTATCGGTCGTCACTGCATGAGCCTGTAAGAAAAGGGCATATAAAGATTCTATCTCCATGGTGAAAAGTCGTTTTTCGGGAGAGCGAAAATAGTGATTTTTTCAGCGGGTTTTTCACAAAACCCGATTTTTTTCTTGCGTCCGACTTCGGCGCTATTTTGGGAAAGAGGGGCCCTTTTTGAGCGTCTCTAAAGCCCGACTCACCGAACCCTGCCGCAACAGCAGAGCTTCGGCCTCCTCCGCCGGAAGGCCGGTCGATTCGACAATCATGCGGGTGCCTCGGTCAACCAGTTTCCGATTGGCCAACTGCATATGCACCATACGGTTGCCCTCCACCCGATTCAACTTAATCATCACCGCCGTAGAAATCATATTGAGGAGCAGTTTTTGGGCCGTACCGGCCTTCATGCGGGTACTACCCGTCACATATTCAGGACCGGTGATGACTTCGATAGGAATATCCGCCACCTGCGAAACGGGGGCTTTGGGGTTACACGTGATGGAAGCCGTGAAGAGACCCGCCTCCCGACAGCGACGCAAGGTCTCCACCACATAGGGGGTCGTACCCGATGCCGTAAGGCCGACAACCGTGTCAAGAGCAGTCAACCCGTAGGGCTGCAACTCCTCCCATCCCCGACAGGCCGCATCCTCAGCCGACTCGACAGAGGTGCGCAACGCCGCATCCCCACCGGCGATAAGGGCAATGACCCGTCCCGACACACCATAGGTCGGAGGAATTTCGGAGGCATCGAGCACCCCCAACCGTCCGCTTGTACCGGCCCCTATATAGAAAAGTCGTCCCCCTTGCCGCATACAGGGCACAAGATGCTCAACCAGACGTGTCACTTGGGGAATGACCGTCGCCACCACATCGGCCACTTTGTGGTCTTCGGCATTGATTCCGGCCAATATCTCCCCTACCGGCTTCTCTTCAAGACGGTCGTAGAGAGAGGAAGTTTCGGTGATTTTCTGAAACACAAGCGTCTGAATTTATTCTTTCCGTCGCTCGCTATGATACTGCGCCAAAGCCTCACCCGGAGAGGGGAGCACCCTATCGATGGTAACAGAGAGCGAAGCAGCCGCCTCACGCACCAGGGCCTCATAGTGATAGGCCACCGAACCGACAAGTCTGACGGGATAGTCCCGATAGGAATAGGCACAGATATTCCGGCGGAAAAAAGAGGTGAAACAGTCCAGAGCCAACTGTCGCATATAGGGATTATCGAGATGTTCTCGGACGAAAGGGGAAAATTGCGCCACATAGCGATTCGGCAACGGGCGGCGGTAGACATTCTCCAGCACGACCTCCCGCGTCAGCGAATAGCGGGAGAAAAAGGCTTCGGAGAGTTGGGCCGGCAACGCCCCCTTCAGGGCATCGGCCAACAGGCGTTTTCCCAAGTCGACACCGCTCCCCTCATCGCCCAGGATAAAGCCCAGCGAGGGGGTCTGCGTCACCACTTGGACCCCGTCGTACATTCCGGCATTGGAACCTGTACCCAAAATCCCCACGATACCGGCCGTGTCGCCATACAAGGCCCGAGCCGCCCCAAGCAGGTCGCTCTCCACCTCGACTCGGTCGGGAGCGATGACCCGTTGCAGCTGTAGCCGGAGAGACTCCTTCCGTGCCCCCGTACAACCGGCCCCGTAAAAGTAAACTTCGGTAATCCGTTCGACAGGCAATTCCATCAGGAGTTCCCGAGAGAGCAGCCGACGAATCTCCTCATCGCTCAACAGATAGGGATGGATGCCCTGCGTACGGAAGGTCCGCACCACACCCTCTTTCCCCACCAACCACCACTCGGTCTTGGTCGATCCGCTATCGGCTATCAGTATCATACTCCGTCAAATTGCGGCCGCAAGATAACCATTTTTTCATACATTTCACCTTATTTATCCCTAAAAGAGAGGGAATCCCAAAGGGGCTATATCGGTCGTTCCAAAGTCGGCCTGTGCAAACTTAGAGAAAGTCGGGGAATCCCCTGTTCCAAGAGGCTAAGGTTATCTTATGTTAAATTAATCGAACTAGACTTACTGTTTTTCAAAATTAATTATAAATTTATCTCCGGCAATTTTACCGCTAAAAGTATAGCTGTTTCCGAAGTCGGCCAAAAGGAAACAATCCCTTCTGTATCTGTATGTTGTGCCCCATTGATATAAGCGAGACCAGACTGTTGGAACGGTGTCCCGAAGTACTGACCGCCCTGTTGCGGGACCATACCACGGGGAGCAACATCTTCTGGGCCACCGATTCGTATGCTTACCGAGGCGAGGGCTACCGCTACGAGGAGGCCATCACCGCCGAGCGGATAACGGGCGAGAACGGACTGGTCATCCGTCCCCGCATCCTGAAGGAGAAAGAGGAGCAGACGGAGCGCACCAAGGGAATGGCGGAGGTATTCACCCCGTCGTGGATTTGCAACGAACAGAACAATCTGGTGGATGAGGCGTGGTTCGGACGGAAGGGGGTATTCAACACCCCCGACGAGCGACTTCGCACCTGGAGTCCCAATCCGGAGAAGATAACCTTTCCCGAAGGGAAGAGTTGGAAGGACTATGTACGCTCCGTGCGGTTGGAGATTACCTGCGGTGAAGCCCCCTACCTCACCAGCCGGTACGACACCACTACGGGAGAGACCATCCCCTTGGAAAAGCGGATAGGGCTGGTCGACCGAAAGCTGCGGGTGGTCAGCGAAAACACCGACAACTCGAGGGAGTGGCTCCAGTGGGCACAGGCGGCCTTCAAAAGCTGCTACGGCTACGAATGGCAAGGGGATAACCTGCTACTGGCCCGAGAGAATCTGCTGATGAGCTTCGTGGACTACTTCCAGGAGAAGTTCGGACGGATGCCCCGATTGAAGTCGCTGCGCTATATCGCCTACATTGTCTCGTGGAACGTCTGGCAGATGGACGGGTTGAAGGGGGTAGTGCCGGGCAGCTGCAAAGAGGTACGGGTTGACGACCAAGACCTCTTCGGACCGATAGAGCGGATAAAGCCCTGCACGGGGTGCCAGACGGGAACGCTGGAGGGGCACAACGGCACCTACTGTCTGATACGGGATTGGGGACGGAGAGACCCCAAGACCAAGGAGAACAACCGGAAAATACGATTCATTGACCTTGTAAAATAGAGAGATATGGCTGTATTTGAAACCGCACTGAAATCAAGGTTGATTTATGTCATGTCCATTCCCGACGAACGGCATAAAGACTGCGTCAAAATCGGAGAGACCTCCATCGATGAGGATTATGACGGCTACCCTGAGCCAAATAGTGAAGTATTGAATCGGGCCGCCTGTTCCCGTATTGACGAATACACCAAGACCGCAGGCATAAACTATACTCTGCTCCACACGGAATTCACCCTGTTTATCAAGGGTAGTTCCATCTGCCTGTTCAACGACCGCCAAGTGCACGAAGTATTGAGACGTTCGGGGGTGAAGAAAAAGGAGTTTGACGGGGTAAAAGGGGCGGACGAATGGTATTGTTGTGACCTTACAACCGCCAAGAAAGCGATACGGGCGGTGAAAAACGGTCAGGATAGCCTGAATCCGGAGGATGTCAGCCAGACAAGAAATCCGATACTATTTCGCCCCGAACAGCAAGCCGCCATCGAAGAGACCAAAAAGCAGTTCAAGAGAAGCAATAAAATGCTGTGGAACGCCAAAATGCGTTTCGGCAAAACGCTTTGCGCCCTACAGGTCGTCAAGGAGATGCAGTTCAAGCGTACCCTTATCCTCACCCACCGCCCCGTGGTCAATGAAGGATGGTATGAAGATTTCCAGAAAATTTTCTGTGACCGAAACGATTACCGGTACGGCTCTCACACGAAAGGGAACAGCTTCGACACGCTTGAAAGGGATTTGTTGAAGAAAGGGATAAAATATATCTACTTCGTCTCCATGCAAGATATGCGGGGCGCACAAGTGGCCGGTGGAAAATTCGACAAGAACAACGAGGTCTTCTCTACCGATTGGGATTTCCTCATCGTCGATGAAGCCCACGAGGGGACACAGACGAAATTGGGACAAGCGGTTATCACCGAACTAATCAAGAAGAATACAAAGGTTCTCAACCTTTCGGGTACCCCTTTCAACCAATTGGACCAATATACCGACGAGCAAATCTATACCTGGGACTACGTGATGGAGCAACGGGCCAAAATGGAATGGGAGAAAAAACATCCGGCCACTACAAACCCGTATGCCTGCCTACCCGCCATCAAAATTTACACCTACGACCTCGGTACGAAGTTAACTCAATATGTAGCGGACGAAAATGCCTTCAATTTCCGGGAGTTCTTCCGTACCAAAGAAGACGGCACATTTGTCTACGAAAGGGATGTCGACAATTTTCTGAATCTGCTCTGTAAAAACGATAAGGAAAATCAATATCCATACACCAACGAGACCTTCCGCAAGATATTCCGCCACACGCTTTGGATTGTCCCGGGAGTAAAGGCGGCCAAGGCATTGAGTGCCAAACTGAGAGAGCATCCGGTATTCGGCTACTTCGAAATTGTCAATGTGGCGGGAGACGGTGATGAGGACGAAGAAAACCGAGACGCCCTCGAAATGGTGAAGAAGGCCATCGGGATAGATCCGGACCAGACCCGGACCATCACCCTCTCGTGCGGACGACTCACCACAGGGGTAAGTGTACCGCCTTGGACGGGGGTTTTTCTGATGGCGGGCTCCTCCAGCACTTCAGCGGCCGGTTATATGCAGACCCTATTCCGGGTACAGACACCCTATGCACACAACGGACGGATGAAAGAAGAATGCTACGCCTTCGACTTCGCCCCCGACCGTACATTGCGGGTCTTGGCCGAGACAGCCAAAGTCTCTGCCAAGGCAGGAAAGAGTACGAAAGGAGACCGTGAAATTCTGGAAGAGTTCCTGAACTTCTGTCCCATTATCTCCATCCAAGGGTCACAGATGAAGAGCTACGATGTGGACGAAATGATGAGGCAAATCAAACGGGCAAAGATAGAGCAGGTGGTGAATCGGGGATTTGAAGACGGTGCCCTGTACAACGACAAGTTGCTCCACCTCACGAATGATGACCTCAAAGCGTTCAAGAATCTGAAAGGTATTATCGGTGAGACGCAAGCCATGCCCAAGACCGGAGAAATCGAGGTAAACAAACAAGGGTTTGACAATGAAGAATATGAGAAAATAAAGAAAAAGCCCAAACGGGAGCGCACCCCCGAAGAACAGGCTCGTCTGAAGGAGATGAAGGAGCTATACGAACAACGGAGGAACGCCATCTCCATTCTGCGGGGCATCTCCATCCGTATGCCCCTACTCATATTCGGAGCGGAACTGAAGGACGAAGAGGAGTTAACGATTGACAACTTCACGGATATTGTCGACGACACCTCTTGGGAGGAATTTATGCCCAAAGGGGTCACCAAGGAACTCTTCAAGGATTTCAGACAGTACTACGACCCCGACATATTCCGGGAAGCGGGGAAACGCATACGGGACATCGCCCGTGCCGCCGACAAGCTGACCGTTGAAGAGCGCATAGAGCGCATCACCGCCCTTTTCTCGACCTTCCGCAATCCCGACAAAGAGACTGTACTCACCCCGTGGCGGGTAGTGAATATGCACCTCGGTGATACGCTGGGCGGCTGGTGCTTCTTCGACAAAGAGTTTGACAAACCGTTGGAGGAGCCCCGCTATATTGACCGTGGCAACGTAACGGATGAAGTCTTTAGCCCCGATACACACTTGCTCGAAATCAACTCAAAGTCGGGCCTCTATCCCCTCTATCTCACCTACAATGTCTATCGCAGACGGTTGAAAGAACTTTTGCTTTCTCCCGAGACGTTGGAGGAGCAACAAAAGATATGGGACGAGACCGTAGCTGAAAACATCTTCGTACTCTGCAAGACCCCCATGGCGAAGAGCATCACCCGACGGACGCTGGTAGGATTTCGAGATACGGAAGTCCATGCGGTGTATTACAAAAATCTGATAGAAACCATTATCCAAAACCCCGACCTTGTAGTGAACACGCTCCGAGACGGGAAAAACTTTTGGAAAGTAAATAACAAAGAAAACATGGTCATCGATGCCGTCATAGGAAACCCGCCGTATCAGGTAACGGTAGCAAAGGCTGAAACCGACAATGGTCAAAAAAGAAGTTCAAGCATTTTCCAACACTTTCAGAACATCAGTGACAAGATAGCAAGGTACACCTCCCTCATCTACCCTGGCAGTCGGTGGATACACCGGTCGGGTAAGGGGATGGAACAATTCGGGTTGAAACAGATAAACAGCCCTTGTCTCTCCAAACTCTACTTCTTCCCCGATTCGACGGATATTTTCAAGAATGTGGGCATAGCGGACGGTCTGACCATTGTCTTCAAGGATATGCGGAAGAGGGAGAAAGGCTTTCAATACATCTACTCCAAAGGGGAAATCTCCTACAATGTTCAGGCAAAGAATCCCGGGAAGGAACTGATGCCGCTCAATCCTCTGGATGCAGAGATTGTGGATAAAGTGAAGCAAGTGGTTTTCATGCGATTCAAGTTTCTGCATGATTCCATTTTGTCGCAAAAATTGTTTTCCATTGAGAGTGACTTCGTGGAGAAGAATCCCTCTTTGGTACGGGAATATAAGGAGGGGGAATCCCTTGACGCAGACGAGATAAAGCTCTTTACGAACGACAAAGCAGGTAAGAGCGGTCGGGCCATGTGGTTCGTGGCGAAACAAAATGTCATCGCCACGGGGAAAAATCAGTTGAACCGCTGGAAGGTGGTCGTGTCGAGTGCCAATGCCGGTGGGCAAAAACGTGCTAACCAACTATCTATTATGGACAATCACAGTGCCTTCGGACGGTCGAGGGTAGCGTTGAAAACCTTCGAAACGGAACGGGAGGCGCAAAACTTCTTCCGCTATTGCAACAGCGAACTCATTCGGTACACCTTCCTGCTGACAGACGAGGCATTAACCTCAGTCGCCAAGTTGGTACCCGATATACAGCTTTACACCGACGACAACGGCGTGCTGGATTTCAACGGGGATATAGACGCCCAACTGTATGACCTGTTCCATATGGACAAGAAAGAGCAGAAATACATCCAAGAGACGCTTGCAGAGAAATGGAAGGGCATCCAGCAAGGACAACAGGAGGAATAGTTTTTTGTAAAAGAGGGGACGTTCAAAGTCTCCCTTTCCCGGCAAAGGCAGGACGGCCTATAGCGAGAAGCGACAGACCGACGAAGGTAATCAGTCCGTTGAGCATCAACAGTTCATACCCCAAGGCATAGCCATAGGCCGTGGAGAGCCAGCGTTGCAGGAGATAACACACCACGGGGGAGAGAAAGGCCAGATAGGGGATATAGCGGTCACGGGGAGACCCTTTCCGGAAGAGGCCGTAAGCGAAGAGCCCCAACAGAGGGCCGTAGGTATAGCCCGCCAAGGTATAGATAGTATCGATAATGCTGGTATCGTTGATTCTATCAATCAAGCACATGACAAGAAAGAAGAGAAGCGAGATGACCACATGCGCCCCCTTGCGTAGCCGGACCGCCTCAGCCGATGGACGACGGTCCACACGGAGAAGATCCACGCAAAAAGAGGTGGTCAACGAGGTCAACGCCGAATCGGCACTCGAAAAGGCGGCCGCCACAATCCCTATGCTGAAGAGAATCAAGGTACCCACCCCCAAATAGGAGGTCGCCATCAAGGGCAACAACTCGTCGGGCTTTTCCGGGAGAGGGATTCTCTCCTGCCCTACCCAGGTGAACAGCAAAATGCCCAACACAAGGAAAAGGAGATTGACCGGAATAAAGGCCGACCCGTAGATATACATGCTCTTCTGAGCTTCCGGCAGGGTACGGATGGAGAGATTTTTCTGCATCACATCCTGGTCAAGCCCCGACATGACAATGGTGATGAAGATACCGCTGAAGAACTGCTTGAAGAAATTCTGCTTCGTATGCCAGTCGGAGAAGACGAAAATGCGCTCCATTCCGCTCTGACGCACCGTATCGACCACTCCGCCCACATGGAGGTGAAGCTGCGACATGAGTTGGACGAGAATCAAGGCCATCGCCCCAATCATAAAGAGCGTCTGCAAGGCATCGGTGCGCACGATGGTACGGATGCCGCCCCGACGGGAATAGAGCCAGATGAAGAGCACCACCCCGCCGGCCAGGAGTCCGAAGGGAATGTGCCACGCCCCCAGCACGACCCGCTGCAGGATAAAGACGACCAAATAGAGGCGGGCGGCCGCTCCGACCATTTTGGAGATGAAAAAGAAGATGGCCCCCGTCTTATAGGAGGCGATACCGAAACGGCGTTCGAGATAGGTATAGATTGAGGTGAGTTCGAGCCGGTAATAGAGGGGCAACAGCACTTTGGCAATCACGATATAACCGACGAAAAAGCCCAAAGCCGTCTGCATATAGGTCATGTCGATGGAGAGCGGCATGCCGGGCACGGAGATGAAGGTCACGCCCGAAATGGAGGTCCCTATCATGCCGATGGAGACAAGCCACCAGGGGGCCGATTTTCCCGCCAGAAAGAAGGTGTTGTTGTCGCTGGACTTACGGCTCGTGAAGTGGCCGATAAGCAGCAACAGGGCAAAATAGGCTACCCATATGACCAATAAATAGAGTGCGCTGTTCATCCTCTTCGTTTAGCTGTTTTCTCCCCTTCCAGCCAAGGAAATAGGGGCGGAACCGGCTTCCCGATTCACGGGTCAGTTCTGTTTGAAATAGTAGGTAATGGTCCCCCATTGATTTTCGTTCCCGGAGGACTTGCGTTCGAACACCGCTTTGCGGGCGGCCGCCTCGGACCGGCTCCGCAAGGTGGCGTTACCGGCGGCGGTACCCTTACTGCCCGACGGAGTCACATTGGCTTGTATCACCTGCCCTTGGGCATCGACAAGCACCTCTACGACGACGGTCCCCTCATCGTTGGTGCCCGCATATTCCGGCTTCGGCAGACGGCCTACCAGACCCCGTCCGCCCAAATCGTAATCGCCATACCCGGGCGAGCCGGCCAAGGCCCCTTGATTGGCATTGCCCCGAGGAGAGCCCTTCCGCTCCCCCGCCATCGCCAGCGTATCGGCGTTCTCCTGCCGATTCACGGCCTTCGCCCACAAATTGTCGGCCTGGGTAGTCTCCGGCTTGGGCTCCACTTCAACCGGCTTTTCCGGCACCTCCGGCTGGAGGGTCGGGGTCGGCTCTTCGGGAAGGGATACCGTCTCTTCCACATCCTGCGTGACCAGCTCTTCGGGATGCTCCTTCACCGGAGGGACAGGACGGGCCTTTTCGGGGGTGAAGGTACCCTCCCCCGCATCCAGCACGCCCCATTGCAAGAGAATACCGCTCCCGTCGTTTTCCCGAATCACCGGTGCGGAGAGGGTATAAAACAGCAGAAAAAGGAGTACGACGAGATGGACAGCTACGGTCACCGTCAATGCACAAGCTCTATTTTTCCTTCTCTCTTCCACTCGGAGATTACTCCTTCAAGGGTTGCGTCGCCAACACCATAGGCAACTGGTTCTCACCCGCAATATTCAGTATCTTGATGATTTCCCGATAGGGGACACTTTCGTCAGCGTAAAGGGCGAAATAGGTATCGGGGTCCTGGTCACGTGCACCGACCAGATAGCCCGACAACTCCTCGTACGGCACCTTGACCGCCGGAGATTTCCCCACCGAGACATAGTAATTGAGCGAAGCGTCGATGGTCACCCGAGCCAGCGGTTTGACCACCTCCCGCTGCTTGCTCTGGGGCAGGTTCACCTTGATGGCATTGGGAAAGACAAAAGTCGAGGTCACCATAAAAAAGATGAGCAGCAGGAATATCACATCCGTCATCGAGGCCATGCTGAAAGAGGCTTCTATGCGGTTTTTTCGTTTGAGTGCCATGACAGATTCCCCCTATTTCTTCGTAGTGGCCGGTTCGTTCAGCAGGTCCATAAACTCCATCGTACCGGTCTCGAGCTGGTTGACCACCGTATTGACCCGGGAGACCAGATAGTTGTAGGCAAAGAGGGCGATGATACCCACCGCCAGACCGGCTACCGTGGTCACCAACGCCTCGTAAATACCGCTGGAGAGGGTAGTGATATCGGCCGCCTCCCCGGCAGCCGCCATGCTGTAAAAGGCGTTCACCATACCCGTGACCGTTCCCAGGAAGCCCAACATGGGGGCTCCCGCCGCTGCCGTGGCGACCCAGGTAAAGCGGCGTTCGAGCTTGGCCACCTCGATATTGCCTTCGTTCTCAATGGCCACCAGGACATCGTTCATGGGACGGCCCAAGCGGGTGATTCCCTTCTCGACCAAGCGGGCCACCAACGTGGTGTTCTTTTTACACAGGTTCAATGCCGAATCGATATCCCCCGCATGGATATAATCCTTGATACGCTGCATGAACGTGTCGTCCTGACGGGCCGCCGCACACAACACCATCAGGCGTTCGACAAAGACATAAATGGTAATCAACGACAACAGGACCACCGGAATCATAAGGAATCCGCCTTTGAGGGATAACGACCAAAGGTTGAGCGGCGGTACGGCGGGCTGCGCCTCGAGCAGAGCGGCCTGCACAGGTTCCACCATATCGGTTTGCACCAAAAGGGAAAGCAATAGTGTCATAACTTTTTTCTATGATGAGTTTTTATTTCGTTTCTATTCCAGACAGGCTCTATAGCGGCGTATCGTCTCCTCCAGCCCCAGATAGAGGGCGTCGCAAATCAACGCATGACCGATGGAGACCTCTTCGACATAAGGGACCTGTTGGTGGAAGTACCGCAGATTCTCCAGACTGAGGTCGTGACCAGCATTCACCCCCAATCCCAAGGCATGCGCCCGACGGGAGGCTTCGGCAAACGGAGCGACGGCCTTCTCTCGGTCAGCGACATAACCGGAGGCGTAAGGCTCGGTATAAAGCTCCACACGGTCGGTACCGGTCTTGGCCGCCCACTCAATCATCTCCACATCCGCATCGATGAAGATTGAGGTGCGTATGCCCGCCTGACGGAAAGTCCTTACCGTTTTGCAGAGAAAATCGAAGTGGGTACGGACATCCCAACCGGCATTCGAGGTGAGGGCGTCTACGGCATCGGGGACCATAGTCACCTGAGCGGGCTTCACTTCCAGGACAAGCTCCACAAAACGGTCGATGGGATTTCCCTCGATATTGAATTCCGTGTGCAGGAGCGGACGCAACTGCCGGACATCGGCGTAACGGATATGCCGCTCATCGGGCCGAGGGTGCACGGTAATTCCCTGTGCGCCAAAACGTTCACAGTCGAGAGCCGTCTTCAACACATCCGGCACAGCACCTCCCCGAGCATTCCGCAAGGTGGCGATTTTATTGATATTTACACTTAATTGGGTCATAAATCGATACTTCCTCCTCCCTTTTTCAAAATTCCATGCGAAAGTAGCTGTTTTTTTTATACTTTTGCCCTCACGTAATTTACCCACAAAAGTAATAGTTTTTGTCCGATTACAGAAAGAACGGCAGGATTTGCCCACCGGTTTCGATAAATTAACATACACGACTCACTTTCACCCTCGCTCTGTCAACTTATGAA
>JAJQIP010000155.1 GCA_021199145.1 Porphyromonadaceae bacterium
TAGTCAATCAGCCGATTGATTACTTGCCGTTGCTGTTCGTTCTCGGCTACCTCGACGGCTTTTTCAAGCCAATAGACGATTTTCTCGAGAGCTGCCCCGTAGTGGCCTCCCACACGGTTCACCTCTTCGTAGATTTTTCCGTTGCGTTTTACCAGACGGCTGTTCAATCCGAACGATACCGGCATGGTGTCACCGGGCGTTTTTTGTGCCGCATAAAAAGCCTCCGCTTCGGCCTGCGTCACGTTGTCGTAATAGTTGCCGGCCGAACTGGCGATGAGGTCTTCTCCTGCAGTCAGGTTCACCCGTTTGGCCAACGTGTCGGGATTGAAAATGACCGGACAGATGTCAGCCAGCAATCCGTTGACACTTCCACCCTCTTTCAACGGCAGAATCGAGTCGGGTAGGGAGCGTACCGCCTCTTCGAAGAACGCCTGGCTGAATTCGGGAGTGAATTTGTCGGTCGAGTAATGGTGATGAATGCCGTTAGCGAACCATACCTGCTTCAGATATTTCTCCAATGCCTTGAATTCATCGGTTTCACGGTCGCCTGTGTATTGCGTGTATATGGCTTCGAGCGTCCGACGAATCGGCAGATTCCATTTTCCGTTCTGGTCGAAGAAGATATCCCGTCCCTGCAGAGCGGCTTCGGTGAGGTAGTAGACCAGTTTTTTCTGGTCAAGTGAGAGCGTTTCGAATTCGGGTACTCGGTAACGGAGTATTTCCAAATCGGCAAATTGTTCCACTGAATAGCGGAAGTTTTCGTCCTCCTTCTCCCGACTATTTTTGTCCGTGCAAGAGGTGGCGAGAATAGATGCTGTCATCATAACAATTCCCCATTTTTTCATTGTAGATTTCTATTTGGTTGGATAATTTATTCGACATAGAGTACCAGTCCTTTGAGATATTCCCCTTCGGGATGGTAGATGTTTACCGGATGGTCGGCCGGCTGGACCAGTTGGTGCAGGATGCGGACTTTCCGGCGGGCTTGCGCCGCCGCACTGAAGATGGCCAGGCGAAAGTCATTTTTGTTCACCACCTGTGAACAGGAAAAAGTGAACAGCAATCCGCCCGTCTGTATCTTCTCAAAGGCCAGTGCGTTGAGTTTGCGATATCCTTGCAGGGCGTTGTGCAACACATTTTTGTGCTTGGCGAAAGCGGGCGGGTCGAGAATGATGAGGTCGTAGATGCTCTCCATATGCTCGAGAAACTTGAATGCATCTTCGGCAAAGGCCTGATGGCGGGAATCGTCCGGGAAGTTAAGCGCCACATTCTTATTGGTGAGGTCGATGGCTTTTGACGAACTGTCGACCGAATGGACCAGTTTCGCCCCTCCCCGTAGGGCGGCAAAAGAGAATCCTCCCGTATAGCAGAACATATTCAATACCGAGCGGCCCTGTGCGTAGTGTTCGACTAGGGCACGGTTTTCCCTTTGGTCAATAAAAAATCCCGTTTTTTGGCCTTTCAGCCAATCCACATGGAATTTGAGTCCCCGTTCGGTGGCAATGTTCCCGCAATCACTTCCCCAGAGGTATTCATTGACAGGGTCAAGCCGAGCTTTGTAGGGAAGAGTGGTCTCCGACTTATAGAAAATGGCTTGCAAGGTGTCTCCCATGACCTCTTTCACCGCCTGTGCCACAAGGTGACGGGCGTAGTGCATGCCCGGCGTATGCGCTTGCATGACCGCCGTCTTATCGTATATGTCGACAATCAGTCCCGGCAAGTTATCCCCCTCACCGTGGACCAGTCGGTAGGTATTGTTGTAACTGCCGTCGATAAGTCCCGCTATCTGTCGCACATTATAGGCGGCACGCAGACGTGTCTTGTAAAATTCGATATCGATGTTTTCCGGCGTGAATGTCAGTACTCTTACCGTGATAGTGCCTATCTGGTAGTGACCGAGGGCGATAAATTCACCCTGACTGTCACACACTTCCACAATATCCCCCTCTTCAGGTTGGCCTGTCATGCTTTGTATCGCTCCCGAAAAGACCCACGGATGGAATCGACGTAGGGACTCTTCTTTACCCGGTTTCAGCTTTATCTGTATATAGTCCATGTTTAGAAGAAGAAGCGTATCACATCGTTGAGATTGGCATAAATCAATAGGGCAAAGAGCAGTACCATTCCCGTGACTTGGGCATATTCCAGGAATTTCTCGTTGGGCTTGCGACGGGTGATGACCTCATAGAGGAGGAACAGTACGTGTCCGCCATCCAGTGCCGGGATAGGCAGGATATTCATAAAGGCCAGGATAATCGAGAGGAAAGCGGTCATTTCCCAGAAGGCTTGCCAATTCCATGTCGATGGGAAGATGCTGCCTATCGTCCCGAAGCCACCCAAATTGTTGGCCCCCTCTTTGGTGAAGATATATTTGAGGTCGCTCACATAACCGACAAGGGTCGAGAAGCCTTTTTTGATGCCTTTGGGGATGGATTCGAAGAACCCGTAATAGATAGTTTCGGTCGGGTAGAATGTCGATGAAGGGACCAGCATAATGCCGATTTGACCTTCGGCGTTGACCTCTACCGGAAGTGTCATCTCCTCGGTATTGCGTACGAAGGCGATGTCGACAGAAGAGCCTTTGTATGCTCCAATCGCTGCGGTAAAGTCGGTATAATCGGGAGTCGCCACACCGTTTACCGCCACAATGCTATCTCCTTTCTGCAAACCGGCGGTGACGGCGCCGTACCCGCTTATCGTCTCCTGTACGACTACCGGAATGCGGTATCCGATAAAACGCTGGTTCTTGCCCAAAAGTTGCAACATGAGGTTGTCGGGAAGGGTCAGCTTGACCACTTCGTTGTCACGCAGAACCTCCACTTCGTGGGCTTCTGCCAATGCCCGAATCGTCTCTCCCGAAAAATTATAGAGGGCCTTTCCGTCGGCCGACAAAGGAATATCCCCGTTTTGAAAGCCGGCCGACTGGGCTATTTCGCCATAGACAAATCCGTCGCCGATGTTCTTTATCGGCAATATGGTATCTCCCCAAACGAAGGCTATCATGGCGTAGATGATAAGGGCGAGGATGAAGTTGTTGATGACCCCGGCAATCATGATAAGTAGCCGTTGACCCGCCGGTTTGGAACGGAATTCCCACGGCTGTTCGGGTTGTGCCATCTGTTCCGTGTCCATCGACTCATCTATCATTCCCGCTATTTTGGTATATCCGCCAAAGGGCAGCCAGCCGATACCGTATTCGGTCCCGCTTTTTTTCGATTTGTATTTGAACAGGGAAAACCACGGATTGAAAAAGATGTAGAATTTATCTACCCGTACTTTGAAAAGCCGTGAGAAGGAGAAGTGGCCTAATTCATGTATGAGGACAAGAATCGTGAGGCTCAGCATGAGTTGGACGGCTTTTATCAGAAATGTTTCCATAAGGGGTTGATGAAGAGGTTATGCGATTAAATCCATTCTTGGGTGAGCTGCCGTGCCTCGGTATCGGTAGCTACATAGTCATCGTAGGTGGGGGAGGCGATGAACGGCACCCTTTCCATCGCTTTGGCGATGAGGCGGGGCATATCGGTGAAAGCGATATGGTCGTGCAGGAAAGCGTTGACGACCACTTCGTTGGCGGCGCTCATGATGCAGGGCATGTTTCCGCCTTGGCGCAGAGCTTCGTAAGCATATCCCAGTAAGGGAAATTTCACCGTATCGGGATGCTCGAAAGTAAGAGTCTTATAG
>JAJQIP010000164.1 GCA_021199145.1 Porphyromonadaceae bacterium
ATCCAGAAAGGGCTGCAAGGCTGGGCTACGCCCAGCCGTGCAGCCCTAAATAGAACTATCTATTCCTCTCTCCCTGCCGGAGGCAGGGGCCTTAATATAAATCGAAAATGTTAGCGAAGATTACCATTGAAACTTGGTAACGTAAATTTATAAGACAATGTTAGCGTCGCTGTTAATCGAATAATATCAGCAAAAGGCAACCTCAACCCCTTAAAATCAATTCTCCGGAAACAACTTCCCCTTCAAATACTTCCCGGTATAAGAGCGGGAACACTCCGCCACCTCTTCAGGTGTACCGCAGCACACCACCTCGCCCCCTGCGTCACCTCCTTCAGGTCCCATGTCAATCAGATAGTCGGCACATTTAATCACCTCCAGGTTGTGTTCAATCACCACCACCGTATGGCCATTCGTTATCAGATTGTCAAAAGCCGCCAAAAGTACCTTGATGTCGTGTATATGGAGTCCTGTCGTCGGCTCGTCAAAGACAAATATCGTCGGTTCTTGATTCTCGCTCCCCAAGAAATAGGCCAACTTCACCCGTTGGTTCTCACCGCCCGAAAGGGTCGAAGAGGTCTGCCCCATCTTGATGTACCCCAACCCCACATCCTGCAAGGGCTTGAGCCGGCGTACGATTTTCTTCTCAATCGTCCCCGTACTCTCCGAAAAGAATTCCACCGCCTGGTTAACAGTCATATCCAGCACATCGGAGATATTCTTTCCCCGATACTCCACCTCAAGGATGTCCGACTTGAACCGTTTCCCATGGCACGCTTCGCACGGCAACACCAGATCGGCCATAAACTGCATCTCCACCGTGATGGTCCCCTCCCCTTTGCACTCCTCACAACGGCCTCCCTCGATATTGAAGGAGAAATAGGCGGCCGTGAATCCCATCTGCTTGGCCAAAGGCTGCTCGGCAAAAAGTTTGCGTATCTCGTCAAAGGCTTTCAAATAGGTGGAGGGATTGGAACGGGAGGAGTGACCGATAGGATTCTGGTCCACAAATTCGATATGCTTCATCAAGGCCATGTCGCCCGAAAGTTTTCCGAAAGTCCCCGGCATAACCCCCTCTTCATTATAATAACGGGCTAAGGAGCGGTAGAACACATCTCGTACAAGCGATGACTTGCCCGACCCGCTGACCCCGGTCACTACGGTCATGACATAGAGAGGAAAACGTACGGTAATGTTTTTCAGGTTGTTGTGCACGACTCCCGCTATCTCTATATAGTTATGCCACAACCGGCGATGGTCAGGCACGGCAATGCGTTCTTTCCCTGTGAGGTAGCGGGCGGTATAACTCTCTTCGGCCGTCGACAGCCCTGCCAAATCCCCCTGATAGACCACCCGGCCTCCCAGACGACCCGCTTGTGGACCGATATCGATAATGTAGTCGGCCGCCCGGATTATCTCCTCGTCATGTTCGACTACGATGACGGTATTTCCCTGCTGCTGCAAGCGGCGCAGCACCTGTATGAGCATGGCCGTGTCCCGTGAATGCAATCCGATACTCGGCTCGTCGAGAATGTACAACGACCCCACCAGACTGCTTCCCAACGAAGTGGCCAGATTGATGCGCTGACTCTCCCCGCCCGAGAGGGTGGAGGAGAGACGGTTCAGGGTAAGGTAACTCAACCCCACGTCCGAGAGGAACTGCAACCGGTTGTTTATCTCCACCAAGAGCCGTTGGGCCACAAGGGCATCGGAACTGTCCAGACGCAACTCTCCGAAAAAGCGGCGCAATTCGTCGATGGAGCACTCCACCAGTTCGGAAATGGATTTTCCCCCTACCCGCACATACTGTGCCTCGGGTTTCAATCGGCCGCCGTGACACGTCGGGCAGAGAGTCTTTCCCCGATAGCGGGCCAACATTACCCGGTACTGTATTTTGTATTGGTTCTCTTCCACCATGCGGAAGAAGTCGTGGATGCCATGAAACAGGCCGTTACCATTCCAGAGCAACGCCCGTTGCGCATCGGTAAGTTGGTAATAAGGTCGGTGTATGGGGAAGTGCGAGGCTTCGGCCACTTCGATTAACGCCCTTTTCCAAGCACTCATCTTCTCCCCTTTCCAGCACACTACGGCATCGTCGTAGACCGAAAGCGATTTGTCGGGGATGACCAAATCTTCATCTATGCCGATAACCCTTCCGAAACCTTCGCAAGTGGGACAAGCCCCAGCCGGACTGTTGAAGTTGAACATCAGGTCGCTTGGCTCTTCAAAGGTCATTCCGTCGGCCTCGAAACGGTTGGAAAAGGTGTGTGATGTCACTCCCTCTTCCCCGTAAAAGCGCAGCACGCAGCCCCCGTGCCCTTCATAGAAGGCCGTCTCTACCGAATCGGTCATACGACTCACGGCGTCAGGCGTATGCGATACCGTTGTCCGGTCAATCAACAGGAAAACCTCCGACGAAGCCAACTCCGCCTCGGGGAGTTGCGACAACTCCTCCAGGCGGACAATCTCCCCCTTGTACTCGGCTCGGCTGTATCCCCCTTGTAAGAGCAGGTCAAGAGTAGCATGCGGGGGTCGGTCAGAGACGAATTCCAACGGGGCGAGAAGGGTCATGCGGATACCATCGGGATAGGAGAGGAAACACTGCACCACATCTTCGATGCTGTGCTTCTTCACCTCTTGGCCCGATACGGGCGAATAGGTCTTGCCGATACGGGCGAAAAGCATCCGCAAATAGTCATATATCTCAGTCGAAGTACCCACAGTGGAACGGGGGTTCCGAGTGTTCACCTTCTGTTCGATGGCAATGGCCGGAGGGATTCCCTTAATGTAGTCGCACTCCGGTTTTCCCATCCGCACTAAAAACTGCCGGGCATAGGCCGACAGACTCTCCACATAGCGGCGTTGTCCTTCGGCATAAAGGGTATCAAAGGCCAACGAAGATTTCCCCGACCCCGAAAGTCCGGTAATGACAATGAGCCGGTTGCGGGGTATCTCTAAGTCAATGTTTTTCAGATTATTGACTCGTACACCTTTAAGGGATATGCAGTTTGCTGACATTTCCGACCGTTTTTTGGGGAGGGGACGGAATCTATTTCCCGCCACCCTGTTTGGGAAAATCGGGGACAAAGATAAGGATAAATGCGTTATGCACGAACGCCCTACTCTCTTTTCCCGTTTATAGCGTCAACTATCTAAAGCAATATGATAAAAATATAAGCAAAGGCAATAGCCGAAAATTGCTTTGTATTGTTTACCGTAACCTGTTAGCGTAGATTCTCGAATACTGTTAATCGCTACTTATCGAACCCTGTTTGTAAAGGTGATGGGCGTAAATTGTTCGTGTCGTTGCTTATCGAAATCTGTTTGCGATGGTGGTAATCGAATCTTACCAGAAAGGATTACAAGGCGGGCTACAGCCCGCCTTGTAATCCTAAAAAATTTAATCGAATACCTCTCTCCATTCTTGCGGAACGGGTTTTCTTTGTATCGAATATCCTTTGCGAGGGATAAAAAATCAATTTTATAAGAATGTGGAATACAATTCATGAAGCAAAGCCCCTCTTCGAGGGAGAAAGGAATTGAATAATTATTTAGGGATGTGGAGCAGGGTTGCACCCCGCTCCACATCCCTTTCAGGAGGATAGTCGAAATCTGTTTGCGAAGGCGATGGGCGTAAATTGTTCGTGTCGTTGCTTATCGAAATCTGTTTGCGATGGTGGT
>JAJQIP010000189.1 GCA_021199145.1 Porphyromonadaceae bacterium
ATAAAAAGGAGCGGTCAACGTCAGGTTGACCGCTCCTTTTAGTTCGTATCGGAATTTCCTCAGGGTACCAGAGCCAAAAACTCATTGCGTCTCTTTACGTTCTTCCCGGGGAATGACTATCGCCGCATATACCTGCAACACCGTCGCCACAATAAACAATACGACCCACTCATTCCCCTTCCGCCAGAACATCAGCACAGCGGCGGCGACAAACACAAAACCCGACAAGGTCTCCTGCCGATACAGCCGGCGCAGACGCAGGTTCTTCCCCTCATACCGGCGGAAAAGACGGGTCAGCCACATTCCCAACGCACCCGCAGCGAAAAAATAGGCCGGGATTACCGGCACGAATGTATATGCCGCCGCACCCAAAAGTAAGGCAACCGCTGAACATTGGAACACAAGGGTCTGTATGTTTTTTCCCATACGGCTATTTATCGACAATAATGAAGACATCTTCATTATCCCGCTTCATCTGGTAAGTCTCACGGGCGAACTTTTCGAGGTTCTCGTCATTCGTTCCCAACTCCTCAAGACGGGTCCGGCTCTCATCAACGACCTGCTGATAGTGGCTTATACTTTTCCGCAACTGGGCTATCTGACGGTTATACCGATAATTCTGCACAAAACTGTTTTCATCGATAAACGCCATCTCAAAAATCAATGCCACAGCCACATATACCATTATCGGCACACGACGCATCAAAGCCCATATCTCCAAGAGAATTTCTTTCACGACTTTCTGGAAAACATTGTTACAAATGTAGAGAAACTTTTTGAATTAGAGAAACTTTCCGTCACCGATTCTCCTGTAAAGTCTTCCGCCAAAATAAATCGGCCGGCAACGGGCGAATTGTCGTCTGGGTTTCGTATCTTTGCAACTCAATAAACCATGAAGTGGCACTGCCATGCACCTTGTTATTGACCACGGAAATACAGCCATAAAAATTGCCTTGTTTGCAGAGGAGAAAAAGCCCTACCGTGTAGAACGGATCCTACGGTTTGACCAGGAATATATGGACAATCTGCTCAATACCTGCCCCATATCCAACGGCATCTACTCTTCAGTCACCGGAAACGATAACGACATAATCTCCTATCTGCAAGCCCGCATTCCCCATTTTTCTGTCTTTTTGCCCGACACCCCTCTTCCCATTACAATCGACTATCGTACGCCGCAAACGCTGGGCGGGGATCGCATTGCGGCGGTTGTTGGCGCACAAGAGGAGGCTCCCGACAAGGATATTTTGGTCATCGATGCAGGAACCTGCATCACCTACGATGTGCTGACGGCCGACGGCCATTTCCGGGGTGGCAATATCTCCCCGGGAATAAAAATGCGTCTGAAAGCAATGAACCGATACACCGGAAAATTACCGCTTGTCGAGAAAAACGGCGAAGTAGCGACACTGGGATACGACACCGAAACAGCGATACGTTCAGGAGCCGTTCTTGGCATTTGTTACGAAATCGAAGGATATATTTCACATCTGAAGCAACAATATCCCAATCTTTTTATTTTTTTAACGGGTGGAGATGCTTTTTTATTGGCTGTAAAATTAAAAACCGCCATCTTTGTGGATAATACGATTGTATTGAAAGGATTAAACCGGATATTACGCCATAATGTCAATTTATAAATCATTACCATATATATTTCTGACAGTCGCATTGTTTATGCTATCACCTGTCCTGTATGCGCAAATCAACGTCAATAGTCCCTATTCCCGTTATGGTTATGGTGTCCTCGATAACCACACGGTGGGAGCTTCCCGAGCCATGGCGGGTATTGGCTATGCCATACAGAGCGGCCGAGAGATTAACATTAAGAATCCGGCGTCGTATGCGGCTATCGATACCCTAACATTTCTCTGCGATTTTGGGGTGAAACTGCAAATCAACGACATGAAAGAAGGGTCAACTAGCGAGAAACAGACCAACTGGAGTTTTGAATACTTTGCCCTGCAATTTCCCCTGGCCAAATGGTTGGCGACAAGCATCGGAGTTATCCCTTATTCTACTGTGGGTTACGATTACACAGGGAGCATCAACAACGGCACGGCACGGCAGACGGGTGAGGGAAGCCTCAATCAGGCCTATGTGGGATTGGGCGCCTTTGTGTTCAAAGGTTTTACCGTCGGACTGAACTTCAACTACCTATTCGGAGAAATCAGCAACACCTCTACCTCTGTCAACGATATCGACGCTACCAGCTACTCCATCTTCGACAACACCATCCATATATCCGACTACCGCTTTGAAATCGGAGCGCAATATGTCATACGATCAACCGAAAAGAACCGCATTGTCATAGGGGCCGTTTTCTCCCCAGGCAAACAGTTGTTGGGAAAAGCATACACCACGGGGAGAAACTACAATGTTTCTTCAGCCACATACACCTACTATCAAAACGATTCCATCAAATTGAAGGAGAGTTACTCCTTGGCTCCTTCATATGGTGCGGGTGTGGCTTATACCTACGACGAACGGCTCACCATAGGGGTGGACTTTACCTACCAGCCTTGGAGCAAAGCGAAATTCGAAAATTCGACTGACTATTTCAACGACTATTTTAACGCCGCTATCGGGGCTGAGCTGTTGCCCCGAATCTATTCCAACAACTTTTTTCAAAGCGTACGCTACCGGGCCGGTGTAAGCATAGGTCGCTCCTACGCCAAGATAAATGGGGAAAACGAGTTGTGGGAGGCCGGTGTGACGGCAGGTTTGGGCGTGCCTATGAAACGGAACAAATCGATTGTCAACATCACTTTCGGTTATACCAACCGCTATACTACCCCCACCAAGTTGATTACCGAAAACGAGTTTAAAATTTCCTTGGGACTGACATTCAACGAAATGTGGTTCTACAAGAGCCGGTTGCACTAAGCCCTGCATAGAAGTGTGTGACATGAATTCCCGACACGCTCCCTTCGCTGTTTCTCCCATTGCCGCCATCGTTCTTCTCTTGGGC
Source organism: Porphyromonadaceae bacterium (assembly GCA_021199145.1). Classification (GTDB taxonomy): domain Bacteria; phylum Bacteroidota; class Bacteroidia; order Bacteroidales; family UBA11471; genus Caccoplasma. Next base: position 2,972 of record JAJQIP010000189.1, read on the forward strand.
ATGACGGTAGCGCTGATTTGCCCTTCCTGCCAAAAAGAGAAAAAGAGTATTGTCGAAAGTTTCAGCGACCCGAAAGATATCTCTTCGCTCACGACCTACGACGTCAATACCCTTATTTCCGACTCTGGTGTGACCCGCTACCGCATCCGGGCCAAAGAGTGGCGCATATACGATAAGGCGGACGAACCCTATTGGTATTTTCCGCAGGGAATCTATGTGGAGAAGTTCGACCACAACTTCGAAACCGAATCGTTTATATTGGGCGATACCGCCGTATATTTCAGCCGCTTGCAAATATGGCGTCTCCGGGGGGACGTGCGCATCGAGAACACCCAGGACGAACATTTCTTTACCGAAGAGCTCTATTGGGACCAACAGAAGAAAACCATCTACTCCGACAGCGCCATCCACATCGAACGGGTCGATAGAATTATGGAAGGGGTCGGATTTGTGTCCAACGAGACGATGACCCAATACACCTTGCGCCATACGACAGGCATATTCCCCATAAACCAGGAGACCAGAGACAACGACGAAGAGGCCCGTCCGGAATCCGCCCGTTCCCGGGAGGACAATGCCAAGAAATATGCGCCCAGAAGAAGGCCTTCAACATAGCCTTTCCCGGAGTGTAAAACGGGAAAAGTGACCGAAAACAAGAAAAATAAAGGAGAATTCACACACATGGACTTTTTTTTG
>JAJQIP010000117.1 GCA_021199145.1 Porphyromonadaceae bacterium
CGTGGGCTCGGCTATGTGTATTAGCGGCCCGGGGACATGCAGTACTTCCTACGAATGTAGCGGAGGCGGTGGGGAATGCGGCACTTCCTATTCTTGCGCCGGTTCGGGAAAAACGAGCAGCGGTCAGGGCAAGTGCGGTAGCTCCTATGAATGTAGCGGAGGAGGGGGTAAGTGCGGTACCTCTTACAATTGCAGCGGAAGTGGCGGTAAGTGCGGAAGTTCTTACGATTGTAGCGGAGGAGGCGGCAAATGCGGCACTTCTTATGATTGCAGCGGCAATTGATTTTCGGGATGAATTATCGCTTTGACTCGAATATTATTCATCGGTTTGAAAAAGGAGACAAAATCCTCTTTTTTAATCCGTTGAAACCATCCTGGTTGGTCACAAACGCAATAGGGGAATATGTGTTGGAACTGTGCGACGGGAAAAGATCCCATAGCGAGATTGTCAATACTTTTTGTGAACTATACGGAGAAGAATTCAGAGAAGGTGCGGACTCTTTTCTCCTCCATGCCAAGGAGAGCGACATTTTTGTGGATAACCGTGTGTCGGGAATGCCCGACACACGCACGCTCTCTTTGGTGCAACTCTCCATCTCTTCCGCCTGTAACCTGAACTGTATCTATTGTTATGCCACGGCCCGAAAGGAGAGCCGGTACCCCAAAATGACTCTGGACGACTACAAGAGAGTTATCGACGGTATCTGTAAAATAAACCCGAATGTCTCTTTTACCTTGACGGGAGGGGAGCCGCTTCTCAATAAAGAGTGTTTCGCTATTGCCACCTATATCCGAGAGAAAAATTGTGATGTCGATATTCTGACTAACGGAACTCTCATCAACGAAGACAATATCCTTCAGATTAAGAAACTGTTTTATCGGGTAACCATCAGTGCGGATGGCAGTACCCCCGAACTGGTCGAACTGTTTCGAGGCAAGAATCAATATCCCCGAATTTCCCGAGCTATTCAACTGTTGGAAAAACACGATATCAACTATACTGTTTCCATGGTCGTCAACCGGAAAAACATTCACGATGTCGAGAATATGGCCAGGAAATACGGCGGGCATCTGAATTACCAGCCGCTCTTCAAAGCCGGATCCGCTGTCAGCGGAGATTTGGGCATTTCCGGTACAGAATATTATGAGGCGCTCTCCAAGGCCCATGGAGTCAATCCGCTGTCGTATTGTGAATCCTCTCTCGATGAGGCGAAAATGTGCAAGAACTGCAAATGCGCCATTGCCGACGGAGAGATTAGCATCTCCGAAACGGGAGATGTCTATCCCTGTCAACTGCTCCACTATCCGGAGTTCGTGGCGGGGAACATACATGAAACACCTATAGAGGTCATATACCGAGAGGGGAAGTCATTGATGGAATGTCGGAAACTGACTGTGGACAACATCGAGGGGTGTAAAGATTGTTTCCTTCGTTATGTGTGCGGAGGGGCCTGTAGAGCCAGAGCCTATCATGAGCGGGGGTCGATAAAGGTAGCCGGGGACTTTTGCGAATACGAAAAGAGAGCTTTTGTCGATGGAATCTTTAAAATATATTCCAGAAACCTCATGGATGAGGCATAGTATATTGGGACAAAGGGGAGAAGTTTTTAAAATTATTGCTACATTTGAAGTCCTGATACCCGGCTTTGTATGTGGGTATCGTAAAAACGTTTGGAGTGATGGACGAAAAAGTGGCATTGAATGTCTTGGGCATTACCTATAACCGGTCCCAACCAGATACTTACATCTTAATTTTGGTGGAGGATGGTGGGGTACGGCAATTGCCTATCGCCATCCGATTTGTAGAGGCGCAGTCCATTATGGCATGCATACAGCGGATTATTCCACAACGGCCCCTGACGCATGATTTGTTCTCTTCGTTCGCCAAAGCGTATGGCATACAACTGCAAGAGGCCTATATTTACCATTATGAAGAGGGGTTGTTCTCTTCTGAAATGATATTCAATAACGGGGAGCGGGAGGTGCATATCGATGCCCGTGCCTCTGATGCCGTGGCTTTGGCCATGCGGATGCAGGCTCCCATATATACCACTCCTTCGGTCCTCGAGAAGGCCGGCATTACTCCCGACCAGATTGCCTCCCTTGTGGAAAAAGAGTCCGGAGGGGAAGGAATAGAGGCGTACAGTACCGAAGAACTGAAACGACAGTTGCAGCAATCCATCGAACGGGAGGAGTACGAACAGGCTGCGGTGATACAACGGGAATTGAAGAAACGGGAGGGAAAGGAACCGGTTTCCCCGATTGATTGATGACGGCGGAAAAGTCAGACAAGGATGGAAAAACATATATTTTACACGCCAGATATTGCCATCACCAAGGAGTTACCCGAAGAGGAGTCGCACCACTGTGTGAAGGTGTTGCGTCTGACGGAAGGGGATGAATTGCTGCTCACCGATGGTGCCGGATTTTTTTACCGTGCTTCTATTACCTCGGCACATCCCAAACATTGCGCTGTGGAGATTCTGGAGACAATTCCGTCCGCTCCATCTTGGAATTTCAACGTACATATTGCCATTGCCCCGACCAAGAACATGGACCGGACGGAGTGGTTCGTCGAGAAGTGTACTGAAATAGGGGTTAACGCCATTACCTTGTTGCGTTGCCGATTTTCGGAACGGAAGGAGTTGAAAACCGACCGTTTGCGGAAAATTATGATATCGGCTATGAAACAATCCCAAAAGGCGGTCTGTCCCCAACTTCATGAAATGACGGACTTTACCGCTTTTGTGAAGGCTCCTTTTGTCGGAGAAAAATATATCGCTCACTGCCAAGAGGGGGAACGTCGTCTGCTGTCGGAGATATATCCTGCCGGTCATGACGCATTGGTTCTGATTGGTCCGGAGGGGGATTTCAGTCCGGAGGAGGTACAGTCGGCCCTGTCGGAAGGCTTCTGTCCCATTTCTTTGGGGGAAAGCCGATTACGTACTGAGACGGCCGGAGTTGTAGCCTGTAATACATTGCATGTCTTGAACGAAATGAAAGAATAAAGAATAAAGAATAACGATGGTACTTTATTTCTCCGCAACAGGAAATTCGAGATGGGTCGCCCGACAGATAGCCTCCGCTTTCGGTCTTTCGGTGCAGATGATTTTTGAGGAAAAGGGGTGTCGGGAAGCTCTCTTCCCCAGTGATGAGCCTCTGTTCCTGGTCTTTCCCGTACACGCATGGGGACCCGCCATTACTATGTATGAATTTATTCAGAAAATGTCTGTCGATGGTTATCGAGGACAACCGATATATGCCGTCTGTGTCTGTGGAGATGATTGCGGTCGGACCGACAAAATTGTCGCCCAAGCCCTGCATCGTAGGGGAATGTGTCTGACGGCGGTTTTTTCGGTGCAAATGCCCGACAGTTATATCCTTTTGCCAGGATTTGACGTAGATGAGGCGAGTGTTGCGGCGGAAAAGTTACAAGAGGCTCCTGCCCGTTTGGAGGCGATTGTGAAGGCGATAAAACAGGGAGGAACGGCTTCCTTGTACCATGCCGGTGCTTTGCCCCGACTGAAAAGTTCTGTATACCCCTTGTTCCGGTGGTATGCCCGTAGGGGAAACTCCTTTTATGCGACAGCAGCGTGTACGATGTGCGGCAAGTGTATCCGTCTCTGTCCGACTCATACAATTGTCGAGGATGCTTCCGGCCGGCCTTGCTGGAAGAAAAAGGGGTGTACCCAATGTCTGGCCTGTATACACCGGTGCCCTCAACGGGCCATTGAATACGGGCACATCACCTTACGAAAAGGAAGGTATCATCACCCCGACACCTTTTAGATTTTCTTCCGGAGAAGAATCTCTTCGGGAGAGATGCCTACAAAATCATGAATCACATAATCGGCGAGCGGAGCTATTTCTTGTGCGGGGAGGGTAGTAGCCACCCCTATGACGGTCATGCCTCCGGCCCGTCCGGCTTGTAGTCCGGCCCGTGAATCCTCAAAGACAAAGGATTTTTGCGGTACGACTTCCAATCTTTGGCTTGCCAAAAGATAGCCTTCGGGATCGGGTTTGGAACGGGTGATATCATCGGCCGAGATAATCGTGGGGAAGAACTGTTGCAGCGAAGGGTGAGCCTCCCACAAATGGCCTAATTTACTGTCGTCCGAACTGGTGACAAGGGCTGTGGGGATACAATGTGCCTGTAATTTTTCCAAAAAATCAAGAATTCCCGGAATCAAGTCGAAATGCATATTTTGTTCCCATTCCGATAGGGCGGCGGTGATTTCCCGTTGCCAATCCTCATGTCCGGCAAAGTGGAGGTCGAAAATCTGTTGGAGTGTATTCCCTTTGATTTTCATGCCGAAATGGTCCGCATCGTGAAGATAATCTTTTCCGGCTCTATCCCAGAAAACGCTGTATTGGGGCTCGGTATCAATGATTACTCCATCCAGGTCGAAAAGAACGGCACACTCTTTGCCCATATCATCCTGTCATATTTGATTGACGCTGCAAAGGAAGTAAAAAGCGTTTGCTTACGCAAAAATAATCACTATCTTTGTCGTTCCAAAAAGGTTTTAAAAGAAGATTTCCCATGCCAAGCGACCAGTCTCCCCATAAATTAGGTACCGAACCCATCGGCAAATTGTTAGTGGAGTATTCCTTGCCGGCCATTATCGCCATGACTATCGTGTCGTTATACCATGTCATCGATAGTATTTTCATCGGTCACGGGGTAGGGGCTATGGCCATTGCCGGTCTTGCGGTCACTTTCCCGTTGATGAATCTGGTCATCGCTTTTTCCACACTTGTCGGGGTAGGTAGTGCGACGATATCTTCGATATATATGGGTCAAAAAGATATCCAACGAGCCACATTGGTCCTGCATAACGCCTTTATCTTGTTGCTTGTCGATAGTGTGGTTATCTCTACGGTGGCCTACATTTTTCTTGACCCTATCTTGTACTTCTTCGGGTCAAGTAGTGAGACATTGCCGTATGCCCGTGATTTCATGCAGGTAATATTGATTATCAACCCCATCTCTTATCTGTTTATCGGGCTGAACAACCTGATGCGAGCGACGGGATATCCCAAGAAGGCGATGATTTCATCCTTCTTTACCGTGGCTGTAAATGTAATTGTGGCTCCCATCTTCATATTTGTCTTGAAGTTGGGTATACGGGGAGCCGCCATGGCTACGGGGGTGGCTCAGACTGTCGGTCTTGTGTGGGTCTTGTTCCATTTTCTCAATAAGAAGAGTTTCATCCATATCCAGAAGGGCTATTTCAAGTTGAGCAAGCGTATCATCATTTCGATTTTCAGCATCGGAATGTCCCCGTTTTTATTGAACACCTGTTCTTGCATCGTGGTGATTATCATCAACGCCTCTCTGCAACGGTATGGCGGTGATATGGCGATAGGGGCGTACGGAATCGTCAACCGGATGTTGGCCCTCTTCGGAATGGTCGTTTTGGGATTGACGCAGGGAATGCAGCCTATTATCGGATACAATTACGGGGCGAACCGTTTCGACCGAGTAAAGCAGACATTACGTTATGGATTGTTTTTCGGAGGATGTATCACGACGGTAGGCTTTTTAGCCCACGAATTGATTCCTGGCGTGATTGTCGGTCTCTTTACAGACAGTCCCGAATTGCTGGAAATTTCCCGTACCGGGTTGCGGATTATGAGTGCCGTGTTCTTCGTCGTGGGTATGCAGATTGTGATTACCCAATTTTTCCAATCGATAGGGAAATCGAAGATTTCCATCTTCTTGTCCCTTTCCCGGCAACTGTTGTTCTTTATCCCTTGTCTGCTGACACTGCCCCGTTTTTATGGTACGACTGGCGTATGGTGCAGCCTTCCCGTGGCTGACGGCACCGCTTTTGTGATAGCTGTCATCGCCTTGTTGTATCATTTCCACAAGGTCTCCGCAAAGATGAAGGAAGTCCGTCAGGCCTGATTCCCGAAGGGCTATTTGATATGGAACATGTAAGAGAGCGTCGCCAATATCTGTTGGTTGGCTGATGCGGAAAAGTAGGCGTCTTTCCCTTTACTGTTTTCAAAGAAGTCGTTCAACCCGAAATAGTACCGGCCTTCGAGAATGATGCTGTGCCTTTTCAATTTAAGTTCGAAGCCGACACCCGCTGTAATTCCATAATCGAATTTTGTCTTTAGCGGTTCATAATATTGCTGTGTCTCCCAACTGCTTGAAAAGTTAGGTAATTGATTGATATCAAAATTGGAGGTGTAATCGTCGGAGATATATAGGCCGATTTGCGGTCCCATGTTGATGAATCCACGGACAGGTTCGTTGCCGAAAAAGATGTGGGAGAGTATGGCTGCCGTGACATAATTCAGCGTATGGGAAAATTCGTACGTATTGGGTGTCTGCTTGGAGAAATCCTCTTTCCAGCCAAATTGGGAGTAAGAGACTTCCCCGATAATGCCGAAATATTTCTCTTCGATATAGCGTACCGAGGCACCGACTGTCATTCCCATGAGATAATTCTCATGTACGGAGGGTCTGAAATTGACCCTTGAAAAGGTTACGCCACCTTTGACTCCGACCGAGACCGACCGATAATCATTGTATTTTCGTTGGGCCTGCGATTGCGTTGTGAACGATAAGGACAAGAGCAACAGAAATGCGATACGGTATAGAGGTTTCATTCAATAAGCGGTTCTTCGGTAATGATTTCCCTTGTTATCTCAAAGGAGGGGTTGAACCGGACGAAATAGATGGTGTTGTTGACGAATCCGCTCCAATTGTTGATCCGTTGGAAGTGGAAGCCCATCTGTATACCCGGATAGACCAATGACTCAATCTGCTGGTCAAAATTGCGTCCGAATTGTTGCAGGGCAGTCAGGAAAAAGAGCCCTGTATCGTATCCCAGTAGGACATGTTGCGGAGAGGCCGGCAACATATCTTTGTGAAACCAATAGAGAAATTTGTCTTGGACCTCCATGGCGGCCGAGTCGGTCGGCAGGACATAAAAACGGGTGAAATAGGTCGTATTCAACCGATGGAATTGGTCGATAAACTCTTTCGTATAGAGTTGCCATTCGGGATAGCCATAGAGCGAAATTCTCAAAGAGGGATTTTCCTCTCTCAGTTTCATGAGAGGAGCCAATACTTTTCCTACACCGCTGCGGGTGGAGGCGTTTGTGAAAAACAGAATATCGGAGGCATTGGGAACCATCTCGTTAAAAGATTGCATATATGGGTCTTGTCCCAAAGATATTTCTACGAAGTCGTAAGCCCGTTGCAAAAGGCTTTTCTTGATAAGGTCAAGATGTCCGTTCTTATCGTTTTCCTTTCCGCTGTCGTCCATGACAAAGACAATCTGCCGTCCGTCTATTTCGTCAAGCATTTTTTCACGGCTTTGCGCATACAGATTCTCATGTTGTATATAGCATTGGAAAACCTTATTATTGCGTTCCGCTTCATCGTTTTTTACGACAAAGGGATTGATAAGGTTAATGTCGTTTTGTCGGGCGAATTTGGCGACGGTGGCGATGCTGTTGTCTTCGACCGGTCCGATAATCAAATCGATATTCTTGTCCGCCAATGTATCCAGTTGCGTTTTTACATAGTCATTGTCTCCTCGTGTGTCGAGCGCATAGAGATTGATGGTCATGCCGGCCCGCTTCATGCTGTCAGCGGCCAAGAGAAAACCTTCATAAAATTCGGTGTAGAGGGTTGAACGGTCACTGATGGGCTTGTCGTTCATAAAGGGTAGGAGAAGGGCGATGTTGTAAGGGTCACCCGGGGCTTTCTCCTGACGATGGAGAGACGGTATATCCTCTTTTCCATCTCCCGCCTTCTTGGGAATAGCGACACGATTTCCCTTTTCTACCAGATTTTTCCCGTCGTTTACCTGGAGAATCTCCTCAACGGTCACCCCGAACGTTTCGGCTACGCTTTCAATCGTCTCTTTGCGGCTTTTGACTTGGTAATAAAAGACCTGGTCATTATCAGGCTGCCTTTCCGACAAATCTATATTGTCCGAAGAGATGCGTATTACCTGACCGATGGCAAGCGTTTGCGGGGTAATACCCGGGTTGTCGTTCAGAATGCCGTTTACGGAAGTGTGATACCTGATGGACAAAGAGTAGAGCGTCTCTCCCGCCGCAACGGTATGGTAGACATAGGTGTCCTGCGATTGAATAGGATTCCCTTCGATGGCATTCTGAGGAATATGCAAGGTGTCGCCTGTCCGTATTACCTCTTCAGCCTCCGGATTAAGGGAGATGATGCTGTTTATCGATACTCCGTACATGCGGGAGAGGGAGTAGAGCGTCTCTCCACTGGAGACGATGTGGTCGAATGTCTTGGAGGCGTTAGCGATTTGAGCCGTATTATACCTTACCGGGATAAGCAGTAAATGGCCTTTGGCAGGAGGGGCCTGTTTTAATTCGGGATTGTATTGTATGATGATGTCGGTCGTGACATTGAATCTGGAACCGATGCTATCGAGCGAGTCGTCCTCTTCAACACGGTAGAGGTAGTACTCCTTGCCTTCGATGGTTTTTCGGGAAAAAGTCGTTTGAGGGGGATTTTTACCTGCATTGGCAGGGGATTGCGCTCCTGCAAGCGGTGTAAAAATAAGGAAGAGAATCCAAAGAAGCGTACTTTTAGAAACGAGAGATGTCATGGGATGATTATCGTATGTATGCTACGAGACAAAGGTATAAAATTTTCGTTTTTCCGGCCTATTTTCTTGTCAATTTTAAGTATGCGTAGAGGAGGGCTTCTTCTCGGATGGAATTGGCTCCGAAAGTCCCTTTCCTTTTTTGTTCTTCGAACGAAATGATTTACCTTTGGCGAAACTTATGGGGATGAAAAACTTCCTGCTTATATTGCTCCTCTTGTTTCCCGTGGGAATTTCCGCCCAGGTGAACGTAGATGAGGCCTACTGTTATTCTCCCGCCACCTCGACAGGTCTGTCGGCCGTATATGTGGTGCGGCCGGAGAGTTCGGTGACGTTGCGTTATACCTCTTATTCGACGGATGAGATTTCCTGGTATCGTTTCGATCAAAGCGGCTCCTCCTCCCAGACTGAGCTTCTGGGTACGCAGAGCGGTAATTACTCTACTCTTGTCTCGGCAGAAAAAGATTGCGGGTATATTGTGAAACAGAACACGGAATCCGTTTGTTTTTGGGTTTCGTCGTACCAGACGGTCAGTTCCTGTGCGGCGGCGGATGAGCAAGACAATATCTGTGAAAAGCTCCTCCTTGTGGGAGAGGGTTTCGCAATTCCTTATTACACGGTGAACGGTCAGGTGAAATATCTTCCCCGGAGAGTCTCTTACGATACGTATCGCTGGGATGACATTTCGACGGATTTCAACCAGTTCTCAACCGTTGTGGAGGGCAGTGTGCTTTCCGACGGTGAGATGGAAATACCGGTCCCCTACGGTACGACCTCCTTTACGGTGATTGACTCTATTCCCCTTGCTTGGGGCGGTTCTATTGTATCGACCCTTTCCGATGCATATGTTTCATCGGCCGTCCTGATACATGCCGAGGCCGAGCAGTCGTTACGGGGTGCGCTCAATGAAGCGGCCGAGCAACCCACTTCGGGGTTCGGCGGGTCGGCCCCTGTAGAGATGACCTTTACCGCTTACTGTATACCTCGGGACAGTTACTATGCCTGGGAGTTCTCCTCCGATGAGGAGTTTTCGGATGTTGACATTTTTACCGATCAGCAACTGTCGTATGCCTTTAAGGAGGAGGGAACGACCTATGTCCGGTTGCATGCCTATAACGACTATTGCGATAAGGATACCGTATTTGAAATATCGGTAGGAGAGTCGAAACTGGAGGCTCCCAACGTGTTCTCTCCGTATGGAAGTCCGGGCGTGAATGACGAATGGAAGGTGGCCTACAAATCGATTGTCGAATTCAAATGTTGGATTTTCAACCGTTGGGGAGAACAACTCTATTTCTATCAAGATCCTGCCGGTGGGTGGGACGGCTACTATCACGGCAAGCTGGTACCGCCAGGTGTCTATTATTATGTCATTGAGGCACGGGGTGCCGATAATCAGAAGTATAAATTAAAAGGCCATATCAATATCCTTCGTTCCAAGAATCAATAGCCCAATCTATGGCCGACCAGGAAGAAAAAATAGAGATATGGGGAGCACGGGTGCACAATCTCAAGAACATCGATGTGCAGATACCCCGTAATGCTCTCACTGTCATTACCGGACTGAGTGGAAGCGGAAAATCGTCTTTGGCGTTCGATACCATTTATGCAGAAGCCCAACGACGGTATATCGAGACCTTTTCCTCGTATGCCCGTAACTTTTTAGGGGGGATGGAACGGCCCGATATCGACAAGATAACCGGACTGAGTCCTGCCATTTCGATAGAACAGAAAAGTGTCAATAAAAATCCCCGTTCGACAGTGGGGACCATGACCGAAATTTACGATTTTCTCCGACTGCTTTTCGTCCGGATAGGAGACGCCTATTCGTATCTTTCCGGTGAGAAGATGGTCAAATATACCGAGGACCAGGTTTTGCAGTTGATACGGGAACACTATCACGGTCGGAAGACCTATATTCTCGCTCCTTTGGTCCGTAATCGTAAGGGCCATTATAAAGACCTTTTCGAGCAATTGCGGCGAAAAGGCTATCTGTCAGTCCGTGTTGACGGGGAAATCAAGGAGATTGTGCCGGGGTTGAAACTTGACCGTTACAAGAACCACAGTGTTGAGTTGTTGGTCGACAAACTGGTCGTATCGGAAAAAGAGGATCATCGTCTGAAGGAGAGTGTGCGGATTGCCATGAAACAGGGGGACGGCCTTCTGATGGTCCTTGATGTGGAGAAGGGAGAACTCCGACATTACAGCCGCACTTTGATGGATCCCACCACGGGACTGTCTTATTGTGAACCGGCCCCCCACAACTTCTCTTTCAATTCTCCTCAAGGGGCTTGCCCTCATTGCAAAGGATTGGGATATATTCCTATTATCGACAAGAGCAAAATAATCCCTGACCCTGAACTTTCCATTTATCAAGGAGGAATCCTGCCCCTCGGTAAGTATCGTAATGTATTGCTTTTCTGGCAAATAGAGGCAATCTGTGAGAAGTATGGCGTTTCCCTGAAAACGCCTATTAAGGATATTCCTGAAGAGGCGATGGACGATATCTTGAACGGTACGGATGCGCGGCTGAATGTGAAGAATGTCTCGTTGGGCTATTCAACCTATTTCCAGACCTTTGACGGACTGGTGAAATATATCGAGTTACAGCAGCAAGCCGATGCAACGGCCAAAGCGCAAAAGTGGGCGGGTCAGTTCGTCTCGACTATTGTCTGTCCGGAATGTGGCGGGGCACGCCTCAACAAAGAGGCTCTCCATTACCGCATTCACGGGAAGAATATCGCCGAATTGTCCGATATGGATATTTCCGAGTTGTACCGATGGCTGACGGGAATCGAGGAGCACCTTACGGACAAACAGGCGACTATAGCCGCTGAAATTCTCAAAGAGATACGTTCCCGGTTGAAATTCCTCATCGATGTGGGGTTGGAATATTTGAGCCTGTCCCGTTCGTCGGCCTCCTTGTCGGGCGGGGAGAGTCAGCGCATACGTCTGGCCACGCAAATAGGGTCACAACTGATTAATGTCCTGTATATCTTAGACGAACCGAGTATCGGGTTACACCAACGGGACAACCAGCGGCTGATTCACTCGTTGAAGCAGTTGCGGGATATAGGTAATTCGGTCATTGTCGTCGAGCATGACAAAGAGATGATGTTGC
>JAJQIP010000222.1 GCA_021199145.1 Porphyromonadaceae bacterium
CAAGAAAAACATCCTGCTTGCCAACGATCGCATTTTATGAAATCATACAAGGCGCAGTGTCCCGTCATTGCCCAACAATCGTGCAAGGTCCAGACAACGGGGATTCCACTCTTTGCGAGGTGGCGAAACAAAACTTCGATATTCAAATAATATCCGTGGATATTGTGCAAATGAACAATATCAGGATTCAATTTTTCGAGTTCGCGAATAAAATTTTCCGTTGCGCGCCGCGAAGCAAAACCGTGGTCGTCGAATATGCGCGAACGCAGTGCGTGCAGATATGTGTCAAACTTACTCCCTATGCGGATAGTCTCCGATTGGCTCGGGCGCGGGTTTCGCCCATACGCAATGACGCTGCGCCAACCGGCGGCAATTGCCGTTTGCCCGATTTCTTCGGCAATACGCCCCGTGGAACCGGAATTGATCACTGTGTTAATCTGCAAAAGGGTAGGCATATTAAATCTCGTTCAAATATCACACATTGCCTTTTTCAGGACGTTTATTTGGAATTTCGGCGTCCACGATGTATCTATTTCTGCGTAGCACGCAGACCTGACAGCCTCGCGGTCTTGTGCGCCGGAAAACCAGCCGGATATGGCATTCGCGAGCGATTCGACGCTGCCGCGCGAGAAAAACGCCCCCGTTTTCCCCGGAATAATCGCCTCAAACTCGGGACCCTGAAAAGGGAAATCGTCGTGCGTTATGCACGGGCAACCAAAAGACAGCGCGTGGATTGCCGTCAACCCGACATTCCCGGGCGACACGCAGAGATCCGCGTTATAAATCAATTTCCCCAATTGGGATTCGTCGTAGCACGCGCCGTAAAACCAGACATTTTCGCGCAATCCCAAGTCTGTCGCCTTTTGCTCCAAACGCCCGCGGTCGCTCCCGTCTCCGATTAAAACCAAATTGTAATTTTCGCCCTTTGAGCGCAGAGCCGACATCGCGTCCAAAATCATGTCCAAGCGCTTGGGTTGAAGCAACCTGCCAGAGAAAATCAGGGTTCTGTGATCGTTTTTGAAATGTTTCTTAAAAACATCACTTTTTTTGAGAATTTTTCGCAAAGCGAGTTGTTCGTCATATGCAAGAGAATTGTGAATAACAAAAAGTTTTGAAGGGTTAAAACCTTCTTTTATCATCAAATTCCGCGCGTAATTCCCGTATAAGAAAACGCCGGTTCCGAGACGGAAGTACACTTTTTTTAAAAGCTTTTTGAGCAAGTTTTCGCGACCATACCAACCGTGAGACCAAAAGAAAACCCGCTTTTTGGTGAAGATCTTAGCCAGAATGCAAAAAATCCACGAACTGAGGCAATATGGTTCGCCGAGCAGAAGATAAGTGTCAAAGTCTTTGAACAAGAGGCGAAGCGCTCCGCTCTGCCAATACCAGTGCCCAAAAATTTTGCGATTGCGCAGATACCCGAGAAAATTTTTCAAAATTTTCGGGTCAATCTGGCGAATGACATTAACACCATTACCCTCTTTCCCAAATGCCCACGCACAATCAAAGGAATTATCGATTTCGAGAAAAATAGCTTTCCGATAAAGAGAGGCAATGTTGTATATATTGCAAAGTTTCATTTTATTTTTTGCTTCACCTACAATGCATTTGCTCCCGAATCTTCATCGGATTGAATTTGCTGCTGAAAAGGCGGTAGCAGAGTTGGATGCGGAGGTGGTTGTGGTGCAGGTACGCGCCCCGTGGCACGCCCGGAAAATTCGAGTATAAACATCAATAAAAGAGGCGCTTGAAGAGACACCGAAGAGAAACCACTCTGCGTGAAGCACTGAGTAAGATCTGCGAGAGCCAAAAGAACCCACCAGTAATTGACATGCAATTCCCGCAAAAACTTAAAGACATTTGTAACCCCCGCTATGATGATAACTGTTACGATCCACCCCGCGAACATTCCAAACATCATCAAACCGTCTAAAAACATGTTGTGCGGGTAACCAAGTCTCTCGAGTTGGAATCCGAAGATTGGATGGCGCAAGCATTCTTCCCAATACGTCGCCCACAAATTCTGACGACCACTCATGTCACCGGATTCCAGGGTCATGCGCAACCTGACTTCCGTCGTAGAACTTACTTTGCCGATCAATGACAAAATTTGATCCTGAAACAAGATCAACGCGCATATCAAAAGTACACCGAGAACAATTATGCCTATAAAATTCTTTCTTTTTATGGCGAGCCACACAGCCACGACAATGATAAAGCCCAGAACCGGTCCACGTGAACCGGATTTTAACATTATATAAAAGGCAACAAGCGAAACAACAACACCCAATACTTTCCAGAAAAAAGACTTTGGCTCCACAAAAAATGCGTACAATCCCATGATAAGCAAGTAGCATCCGAAATTCCCAAGAGCCTGAGTATGTAGCACTCTGCTCGCGGAAGCGCGACCAAGTTCTCCGGTCCATGATTCTTCTGCCTTTCCGGTCAACGTCACAGTCGAGAATACCAACCCCCAAAATCCGAAAAAGAGCCCCCATTTCAGAACTTTGTCGAATTTAATTTCATTCCAACCCTTCAAAATTGCGAGCAATGGGAAAAAATCGACGAAAACATACGCGGCGTAATAGAATTGGCTTCCACGATAAAATCTCCACGCCAATTCAGAATTATATGGAGGTGCGATAGCCAAGTCCCAAAATGCTCGGGCAAAATACAAGATCCAAAATACACCTAACAATATTGTTTTCCATGAGAGGTGCGGAAGCGGATTTCCTCGCACGGAAAATAATGCAAGTGCCGCAACAATCATCTGGAAAGCTCGAAACGGATAGGTAATGTATATATTTTCCCCACCTGCAATATCCAACCCTGTTCCCAAAGGGAGCAACAGTGCCATTACGAGGGGATATCCAACGATCGAGAGTAAGAAATTTAGCGAGCAAATCGACGAGCTGAATCCGTTCGATTGAGCGTTTATTGAATTTGTGTTTGTATTCGGAAAACCTGTCATTCTTCTAAGATTATTTTCTGAAAAAGGCAGAGTTCGTTATCCCTCAGATATTCTGCCCCATTTAATTTCAAATTTTGCCAAAAACGATTTTGGATTGCTCCTGCAATTTGTACCGCCGAAACCTCCTTTAATAGACAACCTAATCGGTACTTTCGGATTATTTTTCCCAAAAGCCCGCTACGAGGAGCGAGCACGGGGCGATTTAGCGCAGCCGCATATGCTATTACGCCACTACTTTGCTCAGTGCTTTTATACGGAATCACAATCGCGTCGCATGTTTTGCACAAGTCGCACAAAAACGAATATGAGCAAAATTCGTCAAATACCAAAATATTCGCGCCACGTTCTCGCGAGCTCTCCACTCGCGCATAAAATTCGGTTTTTATATCGCTCCCGACAACTCCCGCGAATATGAAAACATATCCTTTTTGCGGAAGGATTTCGATAGATTGAAGAACTTCGAGTGTTCCCTTTCTGCCTGACATTCCTCCAAAATGCAAAAGAACCTGCTCCGTATCGCCAATTTTCAGTTCGTTCCTCAGATTTCGAGCGCTTTCAAAGTCGCGAACTGCGATGGGATCGGGCAAATATTTGAATTTATTCGTGCGAAATTTCTTGTTAAAAAAAACGGCGGCACCGGCATCGTTTAGCAGGAAGATTTTATCGAAAACTTTAAAT
>JAJQIP010000072.1 GCA_021199145.1 Porphyromonadaceae bacterium
GATGGCCAGGAATTTCATTTGTTTCATCATTTTGGAATTATAAAATGGGTTTTACGCAGTATACATTATTATATTTTATACCGTACGCCCACCAGAAAGCCTATTCCCGAATAATTGTTGTAAATCAGCGTCCGGTTGTCGTTCTGTGAGGGGAAGTCGAGGTTGTATTCACTGGTTGTCTTGATGTAGCGTTTGTAATGCGAGTTCAGGAGGTTGGTCGCTTTGGCGTAGATGGAGAAGTGGCCTATTTTCTTCTCGGCCGAAGCGTCGAGCGAAAAGACGGGACTGTCCCAATAATCGGCCTCATAGTAGTGCGATACCACGGCCATCTTCTCTCCGGTATAGGTGAAAGAGAGTTGGGCGTTCCATCCTTTGGGAGCGTTTTTGTAGAGCAGAGAGAGGTTGGCCACATGGGGTGCCTGTCCGACGAGGGGACGGCTCTGGTCGACCGAGAGGCGTTCCAACGAACCGTTTTCCCGACTGTAAAGTGTCTTGGCTGTTGTAATGCGGGAATGCGTGTAGGTGTAGTTGGCCTTGATGCCGAACCAGCGGAAGTATTTGATAAGGTCGATTTCCACAC
This sequence comes from Porphyromonadaceae bacterium, assembly GCA_021199145.1. Lineage (GTDB taxonomy): Bacteria > Bacteroidota > Bacteroidia > Bacteroidales > UBA11471 > Caccoplasma. The sequence goes on from JAJQIP010000072.1 coordinate 581, forward strand.
CCATGTTCTGGGCATTTCCCAAGTTGGCCGGACCGTAGCCGAACTGCCGGCTGTTCACCGAATAGTAGGCATACTCGATGGGGTCTTCGATATGTTTGTAAAAGAGTCCTACCATCACTTGGTCGGTCACCGTAGGGAACCACTCCCAACGCAAATCGACATTGTCGATGCGGGCTCGTTTCAAATCCTTGTTTCCGAATTCGGTATAGTCCTCTTTGATAATCGTGTAAGGGACCATCTCGAAAAAGCCGGGACGGTTGATGGAACGGAAATAGGAGAGCCGCAGATTCAACTCTTTTATAGGCGAATATTTGAGGTTCACCGAGGGGAGTATGTCCCAATAGGTCTGTCCCCCGTTGGGGTCATCTCCGTAATCGGGGAAGTACATGTAATACCCTTGGTCGGTATGTTCGGCCCGCACACCGGCAATGACCGTCCACACCTCATTGCCCATCGTGTACATGAGATAGGCGGCACCAATGCGCTCATGGGCGTCGTAGTCGAGCGGACCTACACTTCCTTGGGGTGCTTGCAGTTTCCAGACAATCTCGGTCACGTCGGTAAAGTCGGTACCTTGGTACTGCCGGCCGTCGGAAGAGAAGAGGTACGACACGTAGTCGTTTGTCCGGGCCTTGTCCCGATAGAGTCCGCCCCACTTCAGCGACAGGGGAACAAAGGCCTCATATTTCCATTGGAAGTTGGCCGCCGCCGACAGATCTCGGTCGCTGTTCTTCTCCCACCGCCGCTCCATCTCATCGGCACGAATCTTATCCACATAGTCGTTACGGTCGTTCTCCAACCGTACATAGGTACGGTCGGGCATGTCGTCGGTAGCGTTCGCCCACACGAGCGACCAGTCGGCCGAGATGTTCCGGTTCAGTTTGTGGTTCCCCTGCAAGGTAAGGGAGACAATGTTCTGCCGCTCGAAGATGGACCGTTTCTCCAATGTTTCCAAGCTATTGCCTTTTTCGGGAACATAATTGAGGGAGAGATCGGTGATTTTGCTGTCCCGTACGCTCACCGAATTGTTCCCTACATAGAGGGCGTAGAGGGAGAAGGTGTTGCGGGCGTTCAGACAGAAATCGCTCTTTACATGCAGGGCATACTGCATCTTCATCTCCGAATAGAAACGGTCCGACATCGAGGTCAGGTGTACGGCCGACTCTCCGTTCTGGGGCATATTGTCCTCAAAGAAGAGCGACTCTGTTCCTCGGTTGAAGTTCTGGAAACTCCCGGCGACTACAAGACCGAGGCGGTCATTAAAAAACCGGTCGCCCCAGGAGAGACCCACCGTGAAATCGGGCAGAGCGGCCCGTTCGGAATAGCTCAATGCTCCTTGCTTGAAATCGGCCATCGTAGCCGAATAGCCCGACCCGTACAGACTCCGGGGTGATTGGTTCATCAATCCGCTCCGGTCGTAGAGCATAAAACGGTGGTCAAAAAAGATGGAGTTGTATCCTATCGAGGCATTGACATTGAAGAGGGTCGATGTGGGAGCCTCCTTCATCACCAGATTGACCACCCCGCCTGTGGCGTCGCCCTCCATGTCTGGGGTCAGCGACTTGGTCACCTCCAGCCGGTCAAGCATCTCGCTCGGGAAAATATCCAAGGCGATATACCGCTCCTTGTCCGGACTCGGTATCTTCACCCCGTTCACCAACGTGTAGTTATACCGCTTGTCCATACCCCGCAGCACGGCATATTGTCCGCTGCCCGAACTCGACCGCTCCATCGTCACACCGGAGAGACGTTGCAGGGCATGGGCTACGGTAAGGTCCGGCGAGAGTTCGATACTCTTGGCGCTCAACACATTCATCACGGCCGGGGCATTGCGTTCCAGATAACGGGCTCCCCTGTCGCTCGTCCGGTCTACCTTCCCTTCGACAAGCACCTCGTTGAGCGTCTGCCCCTCCGGTTCCAACTCAATTTTGACCGAACCGGCTTTGGCGTTTACGACACATTCACTGGAACTATATCCCAAATAGCGGACAACAAGGGTGGTCTCCTCGCTCTCCGGCAGGTCTTTCAGAAGGAACGACCCGTCAAGACCGGTCGCCGTGCCGAGCGAAGGCTTCTCTTTCACGACTACGGTAGCTCCTATCAGCGCATCGCCCGTCACTTTGTCCAGGACAACTCCACGAAACATGAGGGCCTGTACAGGCAAAAAGGGGAAAAGAAGGAAAAAGGAGAGAATGAATAGGGAACGGGAAAAGGTTAAATGACTCATACGACCTCTATAAATTTTTCACGGAACAAAAATAGAGGCTCCCTATTACAACAAAATGACAAGCTTGTAAGAGAACGGTAACAATAGGGTTACAAACCGGTTACAAAACCGCCCTTCTTCCCGGGAAGAAGGGGAAAAAGGGACTATTCCCGGCCGGCGAAGCAGTAGATTTCACTCGCCGTATAGCGGGGCAAGACAGCCAGACGCACATCCCGTCCCACCACAATGCCGCTCTGTGCCAACCGATTCTCTACGGTCTGATAGGCCACCTCCGGACGGTTGTTCTCCCGACTGAGATGGCACAGGAAGATGGCTTCCAGTTCCGGACGGTAACGAGTGGCTAAGAACTCGGCCGTCGCTCCGTTGCACATATGGCCCGAAGGGGAGGCGATACGCTTCTTCAGATAGTAGGGATAATTTCCTTGCTGCAACATCGGCAGGTCGTAATTCGCCTCTATCACAAGGCACTCCGCCTCTTCCAGATAGGTCGCCACACGGTCGGGAATATGCCCCAGGTCGGTCGCAAAGACAAAACGCCGCCCGAAGGCCTCGATGCGGAACCCTACATTGTCTGTCCCGTCATGGGGGACCTCGAAAGCGGTAACCCGGAAATCCCGGAGCATAAACGGCTCCTCTTTGAGGATAGGATGTCCTACGGAATAAATTTTCGGAATCATGCAGTACGAACTGTTCATTCCGTTCAGGATGGTTTGCGTCGTATAGACCGGAATGCGCCACGTCTCCCCCACATATCCCGCTCCTTTGATGTGGTCGGCATGGTCATGAGTAATACACAGGGCGATAATCGATTCGAAAGCGATTCCTACCGAA
>JAJQIP010000007.1 GCA_021199145.1 Porphyromonadaceae bacterium
GAATATCCTGAATGGTATTGTTGAGCATGTGGCCCATGTGCAACACACCGGTGACATTGGGGGGTGGAATGACGATGGTATAGGGTTCACGAGCATCGGGTTCCGAGTGAAAATAACCGTTCTTCAGCCAATAGTCATACCATTTATCTTCGACTTCGGCGGGGTTGTACTTCGTTGCAATATCCATGCGCTTGGGTTTCTGAAATTCTGATTTTCGTCCGCAAAAATAGTTAATAAAGCCGAAAAGCGGGAGAGATATTTCTATTTTTCTCAGTTGGAAAAGCATAGAAAATTTTTGCTATTCATTCAAAAAAATTGGACTAACTGTTCAAAAGCGTGTAATTTTTAACCATCGCTTGGAAAAAAATTTTTTTATTATTACATTTGAAAACAGTAAAGCGAAGAACCGAAAAAGCCCTTGCGGAAAATTTCACCTAACGGTTTGAACATCCTTTCGCAAAAGAGTGCTCCGTCGCAAGAATGAATAAATAAGGGAAGGGTTTTTTTAGGTGTTTTGTAAATAAGAGCGTAGATAGGAGGGTGTGGTGGTGGGATTTTTTACAAAAAAATGAACAGCATAAAGTTGAAAGTATTCCTTTTGATGGTGCTGCCGCTCCTTTGTGCGGCAGCAGCAGCGGACCCGACTGCGAACACGGGGACGATGAAATTGTGGTACGAACAGCCGGCCACATTGTGGGTAGAGGCCCTGCCGTTGGGCAACGGACGGTTGGGAGCCATGCTGTTTGGCGACCCGGTGCAGGAGCAATTCCATCTCAACGAAGAGACGGTGTGGGGCGGTTCGCCCTATAACAATACCAACCCCAAAGCCAAGGAGTCGTTGGCGGAGATACGCCGGCTCATCTTCGCTGGAGAGAATGTGGAGGCGCAGGCGTTGTGCGGTCCCGCCATTTGTTCTCCTAACGGAGCCAACGGGATGCCTTACCAGACGGTAGGGTCGTTGTGGCTTGACTTCGAAGGAACAGCCAATTACACAGAGTATGTCCGGGAACTGGACCTCGAGCGGGCCGTGGCGACTGTCCGCTTTCAGGTCGACGGGGTGAGCTATTGTCGGGAGGCCTTTACCTCCTTCACCGACTCGCTGCTGATTGTCCGCCTTACGGCTTCAAAAAAAGGAAAAATCTCCTTTGCCGCTCACTATACCACCCCCTATGCCGAGTACGGCCGCTCCGTCGAGAATGGGCTTCTACGGCTCGACGGCAAAGCCAACGACCATGAAGGAATTGAGGGGAAGGTGCGCTTTACAGCTCTTACCCGGATTGACCGGAAAGGGGGTAAATGCGAAGCGGTAGGCGATACCCTCTTGCGGGTCTCCGGGGCTGATGAGGTGACCCTCTATGTCTCTATCGGAACCAATTTCGTAAATTATAAAGATGTGTCGGGCGATGCCGGACAACGGGCCTACGCTTTCCTCCAACAGGCGGGAAAGCGGTACGAGAAGGCCTTAGCGGAGCATACGGCCTGCTATCGGAACTATTTCGACCGAGTGTCGCTTGACTTAGGTGAGACCTCGCAAGCGGCCAAGCCGACCGATGTACGGGTACGGGAGTTCGCCTCCTCCTATGACCCCCAGTTGGTGGCCATGTATTTCCAGTTCGGACGCTATCTGCTCATCTGTAGTTCCCAGCCGGGGGGACAGGCAGCTAATCTGCAGGGCATCTGGAACGACAAGTTGCGGGCCCCGTGGGACGGGAAATATACGACCGATATCAATGTGGAGATGAATTACTGGCCGGCCGAGGTGACCGCTCTGCCTGAAATGGATGAGCCTTTCCTCGACCTGATACGTCGTACCGCCGAACAGGGGCGTGCGTCGGCGGCCATGTATGGCTGCCGGGGATGGACCCTGCACCACAATACAGACATCTGGGCTTCGACAGGGGCGGTCGATGGACCCAAATACGGTATTTGGCCCACCTGTAACGCCTGGTTCTGCCAGCATTTGTGGGACCGTTACCTCTTTTCGGGTGATAAGAATTATCTGCAAGCGGTTTATCCGTTGATGAAAGGGGCGTGCGAGTTCTTTATCGACTTCCTTGTGCGGGAACCCCGTCATGGATGGTTGGTCGTCGCTCCCTCCTATTCCCCTGAAAACGCCCCGTCGGTCAACGGCAAACGGTCGTTTGTCGTCGTGGCGGGTACGACTATGGACAACCAGATGGTCTATGACCTCTTCTCCAATACCCTTCTCGCCGCAGGAGAGGTGGGGGAGGATACCCTCTTCGCTGATACTCTGCGGAATATCGCCTCACAACTGGCTCCTATGCAGATAGGGCGTTGGGGACAGTTGCAGGAGTGGTTGGACGACTGGGACAATCCAAAGGACCGTCACCGCCATGTCTCCCATTTGTGGGGACTCTATCCGGGACGACAAATCAGTTACCGTACACCGGTGTTGATGCAGGCGGCACGGACGACTTTAGAGGGTCGAGGTGACCACTCCACCGGTTGGTCGATGGGGTGGAAGGTGTGCTTTTGGGCTCGTCTGCTCGATGGTAACCACGCCTATAGGCTCATTACCGAACAGTTGAATCCGGCCATAGAGGAGAGCGGACAGAACGGTGGTACCTATCCCAATCTCTTCGATGCTCATCCTCCTTTCCAGATTGACGGGAATTTCGGATGCACCGCCGGTATCGCCGAGATGCTGGTACAGAGTCATGCCGGAGCGGTGCATCTTTTGCCGGCCCTGCCCGATGTGTGGGCTCAAGGGTGTGTGAAGGGACTGTGTTGTCGAGGAGGTTTTGTCGTGGAGGAGATGACGTGGAGTGAGGGGAGGTTGGATAGTGTCCGCATCCGCTCTACGGTCGGTGGCCGGTTGCGGATACGGTCGGCCGTTCCCTTGGTGTGTGACGGGAAGGACCTTCGGTCTGTCGATGCGGAGGAGGAGTTGCCAAACTTGTTGCTCCGTCCTCAAACTATCCTTCCACCGGTTGTTTCGGAGGAGGCACCGAGTTTAGCTGAAGCGGTGGTTGATGAGGGATATTTTTATGATATTGATACCCAGGTCGGAGGAGTGTATGTTTTGAAAGGTAGTGGTGATTAACCCTTATAATTTATTTAGGGATGCAATGTGTGGCTGTGCCACGCATTGCATCCCTTTCGGTAAGGAGCGGCGATTACCACTTTCGCAAACGATTACCATTTATGCCAAATGGTTTTTCAATTAAAAAGAAAACCCCTGCCGGAGGCAGGGAGAGAGGTATTGGATAATTCTTTTAGTTTTGTGATGCAGGACGTAGCCCTGCATCACAAAACTTTCTGGATGATTCGTTAACAACGACATTAGCAGGTTATGATAACCTGTACGGGGTGTACTGACAAGTTTTTACACCTTTTCAAACGCCTGTTGCAAGTCGTCGATGAGGTCGTCAACATGCTCGGTGCCGATGGAGAGACGCACTGTTCCTTGTTCGATGCCCTGCTGCTCCAGTTCTTCGGTCGTCAGTTGGGAGTGTGTGGTGCTGGCAGGGTGGATGACGAGAGACTTCACGTCGGCCACATTGGCCAATAGGGAGAAGATCTTCAAACTGTCTATGAAGCGGAAAGCCTCTTCTTTCCCTCCCTTGATTTCGAACGTGAAGATGGATCCGGCACCCCCTGGGAAATATTTTTGATAGAGCGCATGGTCGGCCCTGGAGGGCAGGGCAGGGTGATTCACCCGTTTTACCTTGGGATGTCCGTTCAGGTAGTCTACGATGCGTAGAGCGTTTTCTACCTGGCGTTCCACACGTAGTGAGAGCGTCTCGAGTCCTTGCAACAGCATGAAAGCGTTCAGCGGGCTTATCGTGGCCCCCATGTCACGCAACAGCACGGCACGCATCCGGGTGATGTAAGCGGCCTTTCCAGCTACATCTGCAAAGCGCAGGCCGTGGTAGTTGGAAGCCGGTTGGGTGAGTTGAGGAAACTTGTCTGAGGCTTTCCAGTCGAATTTACCTGAGTCCACCACAATACCCCCCAATGAAGTGCCGTGGCCGCCTATGAATTTCGTTGCGGAGTGTACCACAATGTCCGCTCCGTACTCAATGGGTCTGATAAGATAAGGTGTGCCGAAGGTGTTGTCAATAATCAACGGTATGCCGTGTTTGTGGGCAACAGCAGCTACTGCTTCAATGTCTACGATGTTGGAGTTGGGGTTGCCCAAAGTTTCGATAAAAACGGCCTTGGTGTTCTCCTGGATGGCGTGTTCGAAGTTGGAGACATCGTCCGGGTCGACGAACGTCACGCTGATGCCGTAGTCTCCCAGCGTGTGTTGCAACAGGTCGTAAGAGCCGCCGTAGAGTGTTTTCTCCGATACCACGTGGTCGCCTTGTTTCAAAATATTTAGAAAAGCGTAGGTAATGGCGGCCGCACCTGATGCTACCGCCAGGGCACCCACCCCACCTTCCAAGGCAGCCATGCGAGTCTCAAACACCTCTTGGGTAGGGTTGGTCAGTCGGCCGTAAATGTTCCCGGCATCGGTCAGACCGAAGCGTGCTGAGGCATGTTCCGAATTCCGAAATACGTATGATGTCGTCTGGTAGATGGGCACGGCTCTTGAACCGGTGTCGGTATCGGTCTGTTCTTGTCCTGCATGGACCTGGAGGGTTTCGAAATGAAGTTTTTTTGCTGTCATGATTGTTCTGTTTATTGGTTTTGTACCAGCAAAACTATATTTTATATTTTTATCCTCCAATATTAATCTAAAATTAAGAAAATAACACTATATTTGTATTGTTTTGCAGATAATAATTGCTAAAGTATCCTTTTAAGAGACCGTTAAAAAGAATATTTTTCTATGGAGAGAATTGAGAAATTGGATAAGGTAGACTTGCAGATACTCCATACCCTGCAGGAAAACGCCCGTCTCACCACCAAGGAGTTGGCGGCTAAGGTGAGTCTTTCGCCCACGCCTGTATTTGAGCGTCTCCGACGGTTGGAGCAGGGCGGATACATCAAGAAGTACATGGCCGTGCTCGATGCGGAGAAACTCAACTCCGGCTTCATTGTGTTCTGCAATATCAAGATGTTGCACATCAACAGTCAGATTGCGGCCAATTTCAAGCAGATGGTTCAAGCTATACCTCAGGTGACGGAGTGTTACAATATATCGGGTAGCAACGATTACCTGCTGAAAATCCATGCCCCCGACATGCATTATTACAAAGAGTTGATTCTAAATGTGCTCGGTGAGATTGAGAACCTGGCTTCTATCGAGAGTCTCTTTGTCATGGATGAATTGAAGCATGATTACGGCATTCCTTTTTAAAGTCAGGATTGTCGATTAAAATATTTCTTCGCTAAGTGTTTACGATTACCAATGTCGCAAACAGTTTCGATATTATAGAGAAACCCCTGCCGGGGGCAGGGAGAAAAGTATTGAATAAAATTTTTAGGTTTGTGGTGCAGGGTACAACCCTGCACCACAAACCTTTCTGGATGATTCGATAAACGCCGACACAAACAGGGGTCGAACAATGATGACGCAAATAAATTTCGATTAACGTTTTCGCCAACAGTTTTCGATTAAGGGTTAACCCCTGCCGGTGGCAGGGAGAGAGGTATTGAATTATTTATTTAGAGAAGCGGTGCAGGGAATAACCCTGCACCGCTTCTCTTTCGGGTAAGGTGCGATTACCGCCTTCACAAACAAGTCCCGATTGACAACAACGCTAACAGGTGACGATTATCCTCTTCGACACGATTTTTCGGGCGGAAAATCGTATATTTGTTCCCAAATAGAACTTATGCGACGGTTTGCCTTGCTTCTGCTTTTGTTCCTCCTGTTTGTCGGGAAAGGTGTGCCGGCGCAAGAGCGGCCGAAGCGGGAGTTACGGGGAGTGTGGCTTTCGACCGCCTATCAGATCCAGTACGCCACCATGGACTCTACGGCTATGCGGGGCTATTTCGAGGCACTACTTGATACCTTGCAACGGACGGGCATCAATGCGGTATTTTTTCAGGTCCGTCCCGAAGCCGACGCCTTTTACCCTTCGACATTAGAGCCATGGAGTCGTTTCCTTACGGGGACACAGGGAAAGGCCCCTGCTGAAGCGGGGTGGGACCCTTTGGCTTGCCTCCTTGCGCAGTGCCACGAGCGTAACATGGAGTTCCATGCCTGGATAAATCCTTATCGGGCGCAATGTAACCGAACGTTCCCTTTAACCTCTTCCCATGTCTATTACCGGCATCCTGACTGGTTCATCACCTATGGCAACCAGCTCTTTTTCGACCCGGGAAATCCCGACTGCCGAGCCTTTATCGGGCAGGTGGTCGATGATATTGTCCGTCGTTACGATGTCGACGGTATCCACTTGGACGACTATTTTTATCCCTATCCTATAGAGGGAACGGCTTTCGCTGACAGTCTCTCATACGCCCGTTATGGCGGACAGCACCCGATAGACGACTGGAGGCGGGAGAATGTAAATCAGCTCATCGCAGACCTTTCTCAGCGCATCAAGGCGGTCAAGCCATGGGTGCGTTTCGGGGTAAGCCCTTTCGGCATCTATCGTAACTGTAGCAGTGACCCCGACGGGAGCGATACCCACGGTCTGCAGGACTACGATGACCTCTATGCCGATGTGTTGGCCTGGGTGGAGCACGGGTGGGTAGATTACCTCATTCCCCAACTCTATTGGGAGATAGGTCACAGCGCAGCGGACTATGTAGAGTTGGCCTATTGGTGGAATAGACGGATAGGAGGGCGTTGCCTCCTCTATCTCGGTGAGGATGTGACTCGCTCGCTCGATGTCGTCGGTTCGGGTTCCCGTACCCAACTGGGGTTGAAAATCGCTTTGGCCCGCTATCTCGACCATGTTTCGGGCCTCTGTTTTTGGTCAGGCTATTCGTTGTGGGAGAATTACAAGGGAGTGCGGGAACTGTTGCAGCGGGAGTTCTTCTCTCTGCCGGCCCTGATTCCCGCCTATGCATCGGAGGCACCCCTTCCACCGGAGGTGAAGAAGTTGCGGGCCCGTTGGAGTGCCGCCGGTTACCGCCTCGAATGGCAGGCGGGAAAAAGTCGTGATCCACGAAACCGCCCCGCCTACTACTGCGTCTATCGCTTTGCAGAGGGGGAGGAGGCGGACCTTGAACGGGCTGAGGCTTTGGCTGCAACGGTGCGGGAGCTCGGTTACCTGTTGCCCTATAGAGACGGAAAGGGGCACTATCGCTATGCTGTGACGGCCGTTGACCGTCTGCATCGGGAGAGCGCCCCTCAATGGGTGAAGGTAAACCTTTGATTCCTTAATAGACCAGCGAAACGTTGTCAATCCAGAGACAGGTGCCGACTGCTCCGATATAGGCACCCTTGTCACTTGATGAGATGCGGAGCATGAGATGGGTCGGCTGAGTATCAGCATCGGCCCAACCTACCATCTGGATAGGCACATTCTTTCCTTTGCTGTTGGTAGCGTAGCGAGGACCGTCAGGCAGCAGCAGTTCCATATCGGGAGTGAAGTAAGATTCCCCGCTGATATCCCCGTAGTAGATAGGTACACGAAAGCCATTCACCCAATCGGGAGTCGATTCGCTGAGTTTGCAGTAGGCGGTTCCCACCCGTTTGGCATAGATATTTCCCTCTTCGTCCTCCCAACGTTGGATGAGGTAGCGTCTGATTTCAGCGGTATCTTTCCCCTCAATTTCGGAGGAGCGGCCACCGGTGGCTTTTATAACATGGTCGGCCAAATGGAGCGTGTAGTCGAGTTGCAGGGCTTTCGGGTGACCGGTGAAGGGCATCCCCTGGTCGAGCTTTCCTTGTGGGTTCTTGGCATTCTTTACCGGTTCTTTCACCCCTCCGATGAAGACAGAGCCGGTGGCAACCACGGTGATGTTCACCATGCCGACCGCCTTGACGGCATCTTTAATCACTTCGAGTCGGGCACAGCGATTCCCTGGTTCCCGTTCTTCAGGAAAAACAGAGACGCTGAGCTTGTCTATGCCCATAGGGTTGGCCCATACGCTGGAGCAGCCCCACGGGGAGTCGCTCGACTCCCGGGTCCAGGCCGTTCCTCCTTTGATTGTCTGTTCCGGACCAATCTGGTAAATCTCTTTTCTGGCTCCTCCCAGTATGGCGGCCTCCTTGATGATACGGGTGGTCCATGACTCCATATCCCCGTAGGGAATGAGTTCCACCACTTCGGTGGGACCTATCTTTTCTTGAATCTCTTCTTGGGCCGAAAGCACCCCTGGCAGGGTGAACAGAGTAGCCACAACAACCAAATTCTTCAGCATCCTACTAATTTTTCTGTAAATATAAGGAAAATTGCGTTCTGTGCAAAATGCCCCACGATACTCTCAGGGAGAATCGTGGGGCATAGGTATGATGTCGTTATCGGAACTTATCGGGCGATATGTAGCGTGCGAGCCACTTTCCCTGCCTTAACGATATAGAGTCCGGCAGGGAGGGTGACGATGTCGCCCGGTGCATAGCTGCCGGCCATCTGACCACTCAAGGTGTAGAACTCAACCTGGTCGACGTTCACTCCTTTCACTACCAGTTGCCGGTCGGCAAGGTAGACGGCGACTTCGTCAGCGGAGGCGGCTGTCACGCCCGAAACGGGAGCGGTGACGGTCAATACACCGTCGACATAGATGAAGTCGTAGCAGTCGTCCTCTCCCCCGCTGACCGTGATGGCGTAGGTACCGGCTTCGGAGGTGGCATCGGCTTCACAAGAGGCTACCGGTGCAACGTCGAGTACCGAGGCCTCTTCGTTGTTGGCAAATCCTTCGTAAGAGAGGGTAAATTCGGGGTTCTCCTCACCGGCTTCCCGGGTCGCATTGTCGGCCGTCACGGTGAGGGTCGCCTTCTCTACGGTGAGCGTTCCTGTGCCGGTTACCGTTATTTCGTAGCGGTCGTCAGTAGGATTCTCTAAGTAGATTTCATATACACCCGGAACGGAGGCCTCGGTCGCTTCGCAGAGCGGTTGCAGGTCGAGAACATCATCATTGATAAGTCCTTCGCAGGAGAAAGTGAATTCCGGATTGGCCTCGCCGTATTTCCGACTTTGGTTGTCGGGCGTTACCGTCAGGGATGCCTTAACGATGTAGAGAATACCGTAGTCGTTTGTTTCTGTGATATTGTAGCGTGCATCGTCAGTAACGCTTAGAATCATGAAGGTATAGATGCCCGGAACAGAGGTTTCGGTGACGGGGAAGAGGGTCGACATCTCGATTTCATCGCCTTCGATGAGTCCGTCGTAGGTGACCATTTCGGGAATGGCATCTCCGTAGGTGATTGTATGATTGGAAATCGTTATGGTCAAATCGGCCTTTTCGATGGTGAGGGTCCCTGTGCTGACGGCTACCGTTATCTCGTAACGGTCGTCAGTCGGAGTTCCTTCCAAAGTAATTTCGTATTCTCCCGGAATTGCGGTTGAAGCGGCACCGTCGCAGGAGATTTGCAGTTCGATTTCATCCCCTTCGAGGAGTCCTTCGTAGGTAACCAGTTCGGCTTCTTCTCCATATTTGCGGGTGACATCGATAACGGAGATGGTCAGAGGAGCCTTCTCGATAGTGAGCGTTCCGTTCACGGTTGTTACCTCATAGCAGTCGTCGGTAAAGCCTTCCACGGTGATGGGGTAAGTTCCTGGCATGGAGGTCTCATCAGCTTCGCAAGCGGCTGTTGGTTCTCCATCCAGTACAGAGGAGTCCTCACCGTTAACCAATCCTGTATACACAAAGGTAAATTCAGGGTCGGACTCGCCATAGTTTCGAGAGGCATTAGCTACCGTGATAGTCAGAGGAGCTTTTTCCACAGTAAGGGCAATGTCGGTATTTGTTCCATCTATTGTAACGGTCAGTGTGGTTGTTCCAACTTTGATAGCGGTAATTTCTTCCCCTTCGAGGGTGGCGATTGTTTCGTCAGTAATGGCATAAGTGGCCTCTAAGCCTGCAAAGGTAAAGGTCTCTCCATAGGTGAGGGAGAGAGTTTCCGGAAGAGCCTCCATAACGTTTATCGTATAGGTGTGCACATTGTTCGGGTTGACTTCGTAGTCGTTACCTTTGACAGTGATGGTGGCCGTGTTGCCGGAGATAGAGGTCTCTACTGTAGCTCCGATACCATCAGCAACAGCCGAGATATTTTCTAAAGTAATATCGTTCGAAATCAGTGTATAACTATAGATGTCTTTGTCAAATCCAGGGAGTTCTTCCCCGTCTATTGTCAGCGAAGCGAGTTGGGAATTGTAGATAAATTCGACATCGTCGATATAGACAACATCCTCTTTTGTTCCCCCTCCTCCGGTACGGTTGGTGGTGAAGGACATCAGCAGGTAAGCCGGCTCTAAATCCTCGTTATAAACGGTAAAGGGCTGGCTGAACCGTTGCCAGCCGTCAGTCGCCTCGTATTCGATGGTAGCTTGAGAGAATTTTACCGCCGTATAGGTCTCGGGGTCGGAATCTTCCGGGTCACGATAATCGGCATCGCTGTGAATGACCGCATTGACCCGAGCAACGTCGTCGCTTGTACTCCCTGCCGGAATATATTTGAGCCAGACGGTCAGAGAGTCGGGTTTCCCCGTGAAGGAGAGAGAGTAGTCGGAACTCGGTCCGGACTGGTTGTAATTTTTTGACCCGTCCGATGCAGTAAAGCTACCGGCATAGATTTGTCCGGTCGTCAAATTGCCATTGGCAACAGCAATGATGATTTTGCGGGCCAGGATTTCACACGAGTAGCTTCCTTCCGACCCTGGACGGGTATCGGTACTTTGGAGCAGATAATCTCCATAACTGGTACTTTTTCCCGTACTTGCAAAAGTACCTGTACCCGTATTGAAGGAGTGGAATCCGACGGGTTCGTCACTGTTTCCGGAAAAGGTCGTTTCAAACCCCGGATCAGGCAGTTGGTAGGTTTGGCCATAGGCGGTAAAGGCTATGAGCCACAAAAAGGTAAAAAGAGATGTGTAAATTTTTTTCATTGGTTTTCTATTGAATAGTTCTAAAATTCCTAATTAAAAACGATACAAAGATAGAGGAGAGGATAGGAGAGCAGCGAGAAGTTTAACTTTTTTAACTTTTATAAAACTTTGAGGGTATCAAAAGTTTTATATGTTTCTTCTTTATTATCAATTGTGTAGTGAGACCTTTCGCTTCGCTTTTTTCTTTTTTTTAGGGAATTTATATTTTTAGGGGTATAGGGGGTGATTCACAACGTCGCTAACAGATTTCGACTATTACCTTTGCGAATATTTTTGTCTGGTTGCATTTGCCTATTGATTCTGTAGTGTGAGAATTTGCTATTTTGAGTTGGCAAAAAAAAGAAAAAGCGTTATATTTGCCTACTTTTATCGGAAAGGGGATGGAGGATTTTTACCGCACGCACAGCTATTTGGTGGAGCACGTAAGTTCACCGGTGAAGCGGGGGCTTATGGAGGAGATTAACTGGTCGCACCGGCTTATCGGTATCAAGGGGAGCCGTGGTGTGGGGAAGACCACTTTTCTCCTGCAGTATGCCAAGGACCATTTCACCCCTGACGACCGCCGGTGTCTCTACATCAACCTCAACCATCTCTATTTCGCCGACCACTCCCTCACCGACTTTGTGGAGCGTTTCTATG
>JAJQIP010000105.1 GCA_021199145.1 Porphyromonadaceae bacterium
CTCTTAAAGCCCAATATCCTACAGTTCCTGATTCCGTGAAACAACGGGCGGAACAAGAAAACAAAATAAATGTGGAACTGGATAAAAAGGCTTGGGAACAGGCACTGAAAATTGCCCAAAAAGAAGAGAAAAAAGAGGGCCGTGTATACCGTCCGTGGGCGGCAAAACCGGAAGACTTGCCTCAATGCCAGATTCCTGCTTTCCCTGGTGCGGAAGGTGGAGGTGCATTCACAGGGGGCGGTCGTGGTGGAAAAGTCATTACCGTGACCTCTCTGGATGACCGGGGCCCGGGCACATTGCGGGAAGCGTGTGAAACCGGTGGCGCACGTATTGTCGTATTCAATGTTGCCGGAATTATTCGTCTGAAATCACCTATCAGCATCAAAGCTCCTTACATAACGATAGCCGGACAAACTGCCCCAGGTGACGGAATATGTGTGACGGGGGCTTCTTTCCTTATCGACACACACGATGTCATTATCCGACATATGCGTTTCCGCCGGGGTGCGGTTGATGTGGCGGACAGAGATGACGCTTTGGGAGGAAATGCCGTGGGGAATATTATCATTGACCATGTATCGGCATCCTGGGGGTTGGACGAGGTCATGTCAATATATCGTCATGTGTGGAACCGTGACGAAACAGGAAAGGGGACAAAACTGCCGACCGTGAACATTACCATCCAAAATTCCATTTTTGCTGAAGCTCTCGACACCTATAACCACGCCTTTGGTGCGACCATTGGAGGCCATAACAGCTATTTTTCTCGGAACTTGTTCGCTTCGAATATCTCCCGCAATTGCTCGGTAGGTATGGATGGTGGATTTAATCTGGTTAATTGTGTCATATACAATTGGTGGAACAGATCTATTGACGGTGGGGATGAAAACTCCCGATTCAATATCATCAACAACTATTTCAAACCTGGTCCTGTCACGGCTTTACAAACGGGCCATCCTATTCAATACCGCATTCTCAAACCGGAATCAAGTCGGGACAAAAACAAGCCGGATACATTCGGAAAAGCCTATGTATCCGGGAATATCATGTTGGGGAATGACCAGGTCACTGCAGATAATTGGAACGGTGGCGTACAGGTTTATGGATGGAGCAATTGCGGCGAATTTGAAAAAGAGATTCGAGTTGACGAGCCTTTTGAAATGCCCGTACATATTCCTCTTCTTTCGGCACAAGAAGCCTATGAATTTGTTCTGGAAAATGTCGGGGCGACCCTACCCCATAGGGATTCGGTTGACGCCCGCATTATCCGTACCGTACGGACGGGACAAGCTATCTACGACAAAAAGGCAGAGCCTTATACCACTCCTTACGTAAAACGGAGACTCCCGGATGATTCCTACAAATACGGTATCATTACACACCCACAACAAGTAGGCGGCTTACCCGAATACATAGGAAAGCCCTATATCGATAGCGACGGAGACGGTATGCCCGATGAATGGGAAAACCGTTACGGACTCAACCCTTTGGACCCCTCTGATGCAATAAAAGATTGCAACGGGGATGGTTACACCAATATTGAAAAATATATCAACGGTATCGACCCCAGCCAAAAAATTGACTGGACTGATTTCAATAACAATCACGATACCCTCACCAGGAAATTACAAGAATAGGCCATGCGACTTATCACACAGCCTATTCTTATAAACCTCAATGGAAAGACTTATTTTTCTTTGATTTTCAGCACATCATCTGCCGACCATATCAAATAACGCTTGGGTTGTACGGGTTCGATAGAGGGTGTTTCCACAACAGGCTCAGGCGTAACGGCAGTTGAGACACTATCGATAGCTATCTCCTTTTCTATACTTTTTTTCTTCCGCTTTTTCTTGGGCCGCTCACTGACAATCTCTTCGGGTTGGCTTTCAACGGGAGTCTCCTTCGCCTCCGCTATTATATCCCCCGTAGCGACATATACGGGGTAACTGTCGTCCATTTCAAGCTGTACCGAATAAGAATTTTTCGACAGACTTTGCAATACGCACGGACGATGGAAAACCAGATGAGCCTTACCGGTTTTGATTACAATTATCGTCAAATCAGGAGGGATATTATCTTTCGGTTGCGAGAAGAAAAACAGAGCGGTCGAATAGGCTGAAATGCCCACGGCAAAATAGTACGGATTCGTAGTGGGGACATTGGGGGGCAACGAAGTCCAACCATCTGCATTTGTCACTTCAAGCAGACAAGTATTTCCCAGAAATATTTGAATAGCTTGGAAATCACCGGGATATTCACCATTCTTGAACTTCGACAGACGCACTTGATACTCTTTGTCCCGACCGCTACGGATAGTCGCTACAGATGTGGCGAACCGTTCATACGGTTTCACGACGCCATCGGCCACAGCCAACGAATCAATGAATTTCTTCTTCGGATAGATATAACTGTCTTTCAAGACGAAAATATTTTCCTGGGCCGACACGGACAACAGAAAACCCATTCCTATAAAACAGACAGCGATAATTCTCTTCAACATAGCTTTTCCCGTTATATCAGATTTCGTCAGAACAATGCGACCCGGGCAGACGACGACAATTATATTGCGAGGCCATAATTTCACCGTAAGCCCCGGCCGAACGTATGGCAATAAAATCTCCTCGAAAAGTTCCCGAAAGCGGTACATTTTGGCCAAAGCAGTCAGACGACTCACAGATAGGGCCAACCACATCATAGGATTCGATTGCACGGGACGAAACAATATTTTCAATGTGATGATGCGCTTGGTAAAGGGCCGGACGGATTAGGTCGGTCATACCCGCATCGACAATGGCGAACTTCTTATTTTCTCCCTCCTTGACATAGAGTACCCGAGTAATAAGGCTTCCACATTGACAAACAACGGCACGGCCCAATTCAAAGAAAAGATGTTGTTGGGAAAACAGTTTCAAATATTTGTGGAAGACAGCAAAATAGTTCGCAAAATCAGGAACAGGGTGTTGGTCTGGTGTCTGATAATCAACTCCCAAACCACCGCCCACATTAATCACATCGACAACAATTCCCCGACGAAAAAGATTCTCCTGGATCTCGTTGATACGATTACAAAGCATCTGGAAAGGACTCATATCAACAATTTGGGAACCAATATGGAAATGCAATCCCTTGAAATGGACATGAGATAACTTTGGCAGATAATCAAGTACTTTTTCAAAATGATTGAGACTGATGCCGAACTTATTTTCATTTAGTCCCGTTGTGATATAATGATGGGTATGCGCATCAATATTGGGATTGATACGTAAAGCCACCGGAGCTGTCTTACCCATTTCACCGGCCAACTTGTCAATATTTTCCAATTCAGGGATAGATTCAACATTGAAGCAATATATCCCCGCTTCAAGACCGAGTTTAATTTCCCAATCAGCTTTCCCTACTCCGGCGAAGACAATCTTGTCGGCAGGAAAACCGGCTTTCATAACCGCCTTTATTTCACCGCCACTGACACAATCAGCCCCTAAATCATATTCACGGATTATGGATAAAATTCGAGGATTGGCATTGGCCTTCACCGCATAGTGTACATGATACTGCGAATAGCGACCTGTCTCTTGAGAGATTGTACGGAGGGTTTCCCGTAATAAATCCGTATCATAGTAATAAAACGGAGTCTCTAAGAGATTGAATTTTTCAACCGGAAAGTGCATATGTGTCTATTTTTTATGAACACGAAAGCAGACTCATCCGCTTTCTTCCTAATAGAAGTTATTCAAAAAGATTGTGGCTGAGTGCTTGCAAAGCCCGTTTTTTATCCTCCGCTTTTACCAAAAACGAAATATTGTAATTACTTCCGCCATACGATACCATACGTACAGGAATATCCGTCATGGCCTGCATGGCATTTGACTCGAAACCGATATTTTTCCATTCCAAATCACCGACCACACAAATAATGACCATATCCTTATCGACTGTTACAGTACCGAACTTCTTCAAATCATCCACTATCTCAACGAGATGCTTGGTATTATCAATGGTTACCGACACTCCCACTTCCGAAGTGGTAACCATGTCAATGGAAGTCTGATAACTTTCAAAAATTTCGAATACCTTACGCAGGAAGCCATACGCCAATAACATGCGACCTGATTTTATTTTAATGGCGGTAATGCCGTCTTTAGCGGCCACGGCTTTGATTTTTCCTTTCTCGGAACTGCCACAGATTATCGTACCGGGAGCTTCCGGTTCCATGGTATTGAGAAGGCGCACGGGAATATGGTTGAGTTTAGCGGGAAGAACGCATGTGGGATGCAATATTTTTGCACCAAAATAAGCCAATTCGGCAGCCTCTTCAAAATTGAGCGTACGGACAGGCTTCGTCCCTTCCACAAAGCGAGGATCATTATTATGCATACCGTCAATATCCGTCCATATCTGTATCTCCTCCGCTTGGATGGCGGCCCCGACAAGAGAGGCCGAATAATCACTTCCACCCCGCAACAGATTATCTATCTCTCCGTACGCATTCCGACAAATGAAACCTTGTGTAATATATATAGGCGCATTAGGGAAGGCGGTAAGACATTTATCCAAATTGCGCTTTATATAAATAGTATCAGGCTCCCCGTTCTTATCGATACGCATATAATCAAGAGCAGGTATCATGACAGATTCTACACCTATCGAATGGAGATAGGTATTCATCATCATCGTAGACATCAATTCTCCTTGCGCCAGAATAATCTTCTCCTCAAATAGCGTAAATAAATCCTTGGTAAAGGAACGGATAGTATCGAAATTATTCTTTAGGGCATCAAGGGCTTGTTGTCTATAATTTTCATCATCAAACAGTTCTGCAATGACTTGACGATATTTACGTTCCAAAACATTGATGACTTCATTCGCCCCGTCGGGATTTTTCTTGTATAGATAATCGGATATCTCCACCAACGTATTGGTCGTTCCCGACATGGCTGAAAGGACAACGATTTTCTGACGACCGTCACATATCAATTGAGCCACATTTTTCATACGCTGTGCTGACCCGACTGAGGTTCCGCCAAACTTTAATACTTTCATTTTTTTCTATTCATTTGAATTTTAAAATCTTGCAAAAAACAGGGATTTACCAGAAACAGCACAATCTGACTATTTCACAGGGATTGTATCTGTAATATCTGTTATCTGTTTTTCATTACATAATAATACACGACCTGGAAAATCACGTACCAAATAATGATTATGTGTAGTCATTATCACAGCCGTACCCTCACTACAAATTTCATGTAACAAAGCGACAATCTGTTTTCCTGTTTGGGGGTCCAGATTTCCCGTAGGCTCGTCGGCCAAAATAATTTGAGGAGAATTGAGGAGAGCTCGTGCTATGACAACACGTTGTTGCTCGCCTCCCGAGAGTTCATGTGGCATGCGGTATGCCTTCTTTTCCATTCCCACCTGCTTGAGAGTCTTTTCAATACGTTCGGAAATGGCCGCACGTTCCTTCCAACCTGTTGCCCGCAACACAAATTCAAGGTTTTTTTCTACAGAACGATCTGTCAACAATTGGAAATCCTGGAAAACGATACCCAACCGTCGGCGTAATAGAGGGATTTCCCGATACCGTATTTTCCGTAAATTAAAGTCAAATACTTCAGCTTCACCATCTTGTACAGGAACTTCCGCATAGATTGTCTTCAACAATGTGCTTTTCCCGCTCCCCACAAGTCCTACTAAATAGACAAATTCGCCACTGTATAGTTCAAAATCAGCCCCTTGTAAAACAACTTGCTCATCTCGGCAGATTTTCGCTTGATGATAATATATAAGTCGGACCTTATCCATATCTATTCTTTGTGTCGTTTCTTTAATTCCCGTGCCAAATCCTCTATGCGCAGCCCTTTGGATGTAAGCAGCACAATCAAGTGATAGATTAAGTCGGAAGCTTCATAAACGAGCCTGTCAAGTGTGCCGTTTGTCGCCTCAATTACTGTCTCAACAGCCTCTTCTCCAACCTTTTGAGCCATTCTATTCGTTCCTTTTTTGAAAAGGGAAGTCGTATACGACCCCTCTGGCATTTCTGCCTTGCGACGGTCAATGAAATCTTGTAGATACTGTATAAAGTACAAATCAGCCTCGTTCTTCTCATTGAAACAGGTATCACTTCCCGTATGGCATACAGCCCCCACGGGATTTACTTTGACGAGAAGCGTATCTGCATCACAATCCGCTTTTATGGAACATACATTCAAAAAATGACCGCTCTCCTCGCCTTTTGTCCAAAGGCGTTTTTTGGTACGGCTAAAAAACGTTACTTTTCCTATTTCCAGCGTTTTATCATAGGCTTCTTTATTCATAAATCCCAACATCAAGACCTTGCCTGTACAATTATCTTGAATAATGGCGGGAATAAGTCCGCCCATTTTCTCAAAATCAAGTTTTAAATTTTCCATGCTGTTATATTCTTACACATATATTCCTTTCAAGGAGATAGGCCTTTAACTCCGCCAAAGAAATTTCACCGAAATGAAACACACTGGCAGCCAAAGCCGCATCAGCCTTTCCTTGTTGAAAAACTTCATAAAAATGTTCTTTCTTTCCCGCTCCGCCTGATGCAATGACCGGGATACACAACAGTTCATGCAGACGAGCAAGTGCTTCATTGGCATATCCTGTCTTTACTCCATCATGACTCATACTTGTAAAAAGTATTTCGCCCGCACCTCGTTCCTGTGCCTCTTTTGCCCAAGAAAAAAGTTCTCTTTCCGTAGGTACATGGCCGCCACTACGGTAACAATGCCAACCATTCTCCTCAAATTTGGCGTCAATAGCGACCACACACACCTGTGAACCAAAATTTTTTGCGACCTCATCTATCAGTTGAGGTTTATTGAGGGCAGCTGAATTAATCGACACCTTATCGGCCCCGGCATTCAACAGTCGGTCTACATCTTGCATCTCATTGATTCCCCCTCCTACTGTAAAAGGGATGCTCACCTTCGCAGCGACACAACGAACCAAATCGGTAAAGGTTTTACGACCTTCATAGGAGGCGGTAATATCCAGGTAGACCAACTCGTCTGCCCCCTGTTCACTATACAATCTACCAAGCTCTACAGGGTCTCCCGCATCTCTAAAATTGACAAAATTCACCCCTTTTACGGTTTTTCCGTCTTTCACATCAAGACAAGGAATGATTCTTTTCGCCAACATATTTATTGCGTTAGATTCTCAACAAAAATCCATAACACATCTTTCCGGATTCCTCGCAGACATTTCTATAAAATCTATCAGAAGATTCTTCTACAAATGAATCTTTTAGGAATAGGCAAAAATACAACTCTTTTTTTTATTTTCACAGGAAAGGGGATAAAAAGGGCTTGTATTCTCCCCTCAGTGTCTTGCCATTCATCTAACAGAAATCCAAATAAAATGGGAATAAAACAGAGTGATTTATTCAATTTCGCATGTAAAGGAGTAAAGACGAACTATCATACCCCGATAGCAATCTGACCAGAAAGAATTCGCTGTACGGTTTCAATAAGGAAAGTATGTTCTCGTGCTAGAACACGGGCCGCCAATTTCTCCGGAGTGTCATCCGGCAAAACGGGTACCTGCGTCTGGGCGACAATTTCGCCTCGGTCATACGACTCGTCAACTCGATGTATGGTCACACCGGACATTTTTTCTCCAGCGGCTATCACCGCCTCATGCACATGAATCCCATACATGCCTTTTCCTCCATACCGAGGCAGTAAAGCTGGATGTATATTGAAAATACGGTTACGATAATGTGTCAAAACCGGCAATGGCAACATACGCATATACCCTAAAAGTAGAATAAAATCTGCTTTGCTGGCAGCCAATGCCTCCAACATTTTCCGAGCCATTTCTTCCTCACTGCCAGAGGACTTCAAACTAATGTGACAAGCGGTGATTCCCGCCCGTCGGGCACGCTCCAATGCCTCTGCAGTGGAATTATTGCTAATGACGACACCTATTCGTGCCGCCAATCGATTTTCAGAAACGGCATCAATGACGGCTTGCAAGTTTGAACCTCCGTGCGAAGCAAATACAGCAATTGTTTTCATCCAAAATATTTACGACAGAATGTCTACAAATAAAGAGTTTATAAAATCTCAAATATCCAATTCCTGCTTAATCGCATCAACGACATCAAATATCAATGACTGAATAGGAGCAATCAACGACCGATGCTGTTCGACACGGGGAATTAATACCTTTAATCCCCCCTTGATACAAGTTATATCGATCTGCTTCGACATTTCAACAGGTTCACCGTCTAAGTGCATAACTCCTTCCCGCTCCCGGGTAATCGACAATGCCGGTGTCTCAAAAGTTTTTACATTGGAACTGATATCAATCCATTTTGTAAATAATTGCACGGTCATTGGCAGGACATCAAAAGGAGTCACAGGGAACATAATTGTCACGTCAATTTTCCCGTCATGCAAGCTCGCCCGAGGAGTTATATAGGCATTGTTACCATATTGTGAGGCATTGCCGCACGCAATGAGAAAGGCCTTTTCCTGTATGACACCGTCTGGTGTCTCAATGTGGTATACCTCATTTTTATAGGTAAGATACTCCTCTATGGCTTTTTTTATATAGGTCATCTTACCACGATGCTTGTCTTCTGCGAATTTCTTGCTCACCCAAGCATCAAACCCCATACCACAGGTACAAAAAAATGGTTTGTCATTGGCCATACAGTAATCGATGTCATCCACTACCGCATCGTTGAGTATCTGCAATGCCCGTATAGGATTGAGGGGTATCCCCAAGTGGCGGGCCAAACCGTTACCCGACCCCAACGGAATTATGCCCAAAGCCGTATGAGTATGCACCAATGAAGCCGCTATTTCATTGCACGTACCGTCTCCTCCTACCGATACGACAGCATCATAATCCAATCTCGCCGCCTCTTGTGCCAACTCCGTAGCGTGCCCAGCATAACGGGTCGAAACAATTTCCGTGTCGAAAAGATCCTTATTGATATTATCCTTTACCCATATAGGCACATTCTTTTTAGAATGCGTACCGGAGATAGGATTTAATATAAATAAAATCTTTTTACGCTCCATTCCTTATCTGCTTTGGGGATTCCGGCAATAACTCCCTTTGTCATGAAAAAGGGATTATCGCCTTTTATTTCCTAACAAAGATAGCCGAAAAAAGTGGAGGTAGCAAAAATTATATTCCTTATCAGTATGTTCAAAGTAGTACTTGATACAAATATCTATGCCCCTTCATCTATCACAGATGAAAACGGCACATATTAAGAGATTCAAAAAGCTGCTTCCAAAATAGTTACACGATAAAATCGTTATCGCATAATACAGATTTGGAAGCAATGGAGAATATTCAATGAGATATCACTCTACTTCTCCGCTTCTTTCTCCTCTGTATTTTCTTCTGGCTCCGGCGTGAAATCGGTCATCCCCGATTGAATCAGAATATTATACCAAGAGATAAGTTTGCTTATATCGGTAGGATAAACTCGCTCTTTATCAAAATCAGGTAAAATTCCTGTCAGATAAGCTCGTAACTCCTCTTTATCAGCTTTGGGTGAAATAGAAGCTGCCGCTCCATTCTCTTTTTCCTTTATGCTATTGAGGACTTTATACAAAGGCTCTTCCCCATTATACGTATATATAGCAATATCATTCAGCGAAGTGACCTTATCATGGCTGTAGGCCAACGACCGTTTTTGGGTCGATATTGCCTCTACTATCAAAGCCCCTTTAGCTTGGGCAATTAATCTGAAGAGACCTGGACGTCCTGAAATGGTTAAAATCTTCTTTAACATAGATTCCCTATTTTGATATTACAAGGCAAAAGTAATAACAATCCCAATATAATTCAAACTATCCAAGCTTTTAAACATCTGTGAAAAATAAATTACACCGAAGAGGAAATGACAGAAAGAACTTGAGGAATGATTGGCCTTTCTCCATCATTTACAATAACGTAGGAGGCAAATTTCTCCTTTTCGCTATCATTTTGTTGGGAACGGATACGTTGCCACGCCTCTTGGGGTGTAAAGCCATTGCGTGAAACAATACGTTGCACACGTAAAGTTTCGGGAGCCGTTACCAACCATATAACATCAACCGCATTGAAAAAACCGGCCTCTATCAAGATAGCTGACTCCATAAACACCATTGGTTTGTCGCTCCATCGGCTACACCAATTCTTAAAATCGGTTCGCACAGCCGGATGGACAATGGCGTTAAGCCGATTCAATGCATGGCCATCAGAAAAAACTTTGGCAGCCAATTTGCGATTGTCCAAATTGCCTTCTGGTCCGACCACATCCCCAAACTCAGCGGTCAACGCCGCCTTTATCTCCGTTGAAGATTGCAGCAACCGTTTGGCTTCTCTATCGCTATCATACACAGGATATCCCAAGACTTGCAAAAAACGGCTCACTACCGATTTGCCGCTTCCTATGCCACCCGTAATCCCAACTATCTGCATAAAGTGTTAACGTTTTGAATCCAGAATATACTCGACACTGTCAGGCGAAAGGGTTATATACTGGACACTGCTGGGCAAACGGTCGATTTTCAAGGCCAATTTATCGTTGGTTGAAGTCCGAATGTCATTATAATCGACAGAAATGCCGATATCTTCAGTAGAAATAAGCGAGAACTGGCTTGTCGGAACCAGACATTCCACCTTCGTCATGGCAGGGAAAGTATACAGCGATACATTCCGTGGCAGATTATCCACCGAAATAGGAATGGATATTGTTTTAGAGGTCAACTCTTCGACAGGGATTGTCAGCTTCACCTCCTGTGGGATGGTTTTCACACCCGATATTCTACGCAAAGGCACCGTCTTTGTTACAGTCCGATTCAAGTCTTTTATCAGAAACGAATCGGTTTCGATATATGATATTGTATTCAACAAATATTCTGGGGCGTATACCTGAACAGAATCAATATCGGAGCGGATTTCCCCACTGATAATACATTGCGGAATAGTCAACGCCGTTCCAGTAATGCGAAGGCGCACTTTCTTTCCGGACGATTGTGTGTAATATACCGCCAAACTATCAATGGATATAGAGGTGAGAATTGTCGTATTTCTCAGATTCTTTTTTATCTTCTCTTTTATCTCTTCTGCCGTCAATATAAAAGCATCCGAACTATTGGCATATTGTCGGAAATCAATTTCAAGAGCAGGAAGGCCGTCTAAACTATAATTCATCAACACGGTTCCTTCATCGCGCAAATGTGCGGTAAGCGATGTCGGAAGGTCATAGGTTATAATGGTATTATCCGGGAAATTGGTGTACTTTATGGGAATACGGTAAGCGATATTCATCTCTTCCCCGAAGGCCAATATAATCCAAAACAGAAAAGAAAGGGCCACAAATAGAAGGAAGATTATAAATTCCTTGTATCTCTTATTCCGTAAAAGGGTGCGGAGCAGACCAAGATTTTTTTGAAAAAGGGATTTCACCCTAAACCGTTTCTTTCCTTCCTCACTCATAAGCTCATTTTAAATTATAGAAACTTCGGTATAAAGATAAAAACAAAATGGCATATC
>JAJQIP010000224.1 GCA_021199145.1 Porphyromonadaceae bacterium
AAAATAGGTATTAATGGTTTTGGCCGTATCGGACGTTTCGTCTTCCGGGCCGCCCAAAAGAGAAATGACATTCAAATTGTCGGTATCAATGATTTGTGCCCCGTTGATTATTTGGCATATATGCTCAAATACGATACGATGCACGGAGAGTTCGACGGTACTATCGAGGCTGATGTCGCAAATAGCCAATTGATTGTCAACGGGAAGAAAATCCGTGTGACCGCCGAAAAGAACCCGGCTGACCTGAAGTGGGATGCCGTAGGTGCCGAGTATGTGGTTGAATCGACCGGCTTGTTCCTGACGAAGGAAAAGGCTCAAGGGCATATCGATGCCGGAGCGAAATACGTAGTGATGTCGGCTCCTTCGAAAGACGATACCCCCATGTTCGTTTGCGGTGTAAACGAGAAGACCTATGCCGGACAGAAATTCGTTTCGAACGCTTCTTGTACGACGAACTGCTTGGCTCCTATCGCCAAAGTGTTGAATGACAAATGGGGTATTACCGATGGTTTGATGACTACCGTACACTCCACTACCGCTACCCAAAAGACCGTCGACGGTCCTTCCATGAAGGATTGGAGAGGTGGTCGTGCCGCTTCGGGCAACATCATTCCCTCTTCGACAGGTGCCGCCAAGGCTGTAGGTAAAGTAATTCCCGAATTGAACGGCAAACTTACCGGTATGTCGATGCGTGTTCCTACCCTCGATGTTTCGGTAGTTGATTTGACGGTCAACTTGGCTAAACCGGCTTCTTACAGCGAGATTTGCGCCGCTATGAAAGAGGCTTCGGAAGGCGAACTCAAGGGGATTCTCGGATATACTGAAGATGCTGTGGTTTCGTCCGATTTCCTGGGTGATACCCGTACTTCCATTTTCGATGCCAAAGCCGGTATCGCTTTGACCGACACCTTCGTAAAAGTGGTATCGTGGTACGACAATGAGATTGGTTACTCCAACAAAGTGCTCGACCTCATCGCTCACATGGCTACGGTAAATAAATAGGAATTAAAACGATTTTATATGAAGTACGCTGCCAAATTTGGCAGCGTACTTTTTTTGTGCAAGTGTTTACATTGCTTTACTTTTGGTTTACATTTTCGGGCTTTTCAGGCGTTTTTCTTGTCCATAGCTTTACATTTCGTTGACATTACGTTTACATTTTCGGCCGTTTTTATGCGAATTTGACCGATAAAGCAGTATAGGATAGGAATTTGGATGCGATTTCACATGATAATATTTTTCTTTTTCAGTGGAAATCGTATCTTTATAGAAAAAATTAGAAAAGGGGATTCAATTCATGAACCCCCTTTTCACCCCCAAAAATCTAAGGCATGACCTCAAGATAATTTTCAGAATTTGGAAATTTAAATTCTCAATAGCAAAGATATAAAAATTATGGAGAACGAAACAAACAAAGAAGCAAAAAAGGGTTGGGGAGGTCATCGGGAAGGCTCTGGCCGCAAGCACGATGGGCACGGAAAGTATTACGGATTCAACTCCAGGCCGGAGGTGGAACGTATTATTGAAGCCCTTCCGGGAGGAAAGACCTCGTTCATTAACGAAGCGATTTTGTTTTACGCCAAATCAAAGGGGATTATCTGATATCCTCTCTGTGGTATATCAAGGCTGTAATGTTTGGGGAAAGTCTATGTCCGTAATTCGTGACTTAAAAAAAGAGACGAGGTCGTACAGCGAATGCACGACCTCTTTTCCCTTTTTATAGTATTGGCATTGAGCCTAAAGTCAATGCCGGTACTTTTTTGTGATGGCTCCTTATTACGGACAGCGAATCGGTAGTCATTAACTATGAATCCATTGCAACATTCTAAATCTACTCTGTAAATCTTGCAATTTCTCTATAATCTCTTCAAAAGTCGGAGCTTTTGCATAGATAAGTCCCATTCGCATTTGGTTGTAATCAGCTTGTAGGATTGCTCTTATTTGTGTCGGAGGGACAAAATTTATTGTTTGAGGCAGATGTGTGGTATAGTCAAGGCCGCTCCATGCAGTAAATTGTTTACGATGCGAAACAATATTTTCATATAACGTCTTATTATTCATTGCCTCTATGGCAAAAGGTTCATCCATCATTTTAACAATGTCATACATGTGCCGTGTGATACGTTCTATATGTGTACAACCGTTTGGGCGATTAAATTCCTCATGTAACAGAAAGATTTTCTCTAAAAATGTCTGTCCTGGGATAACAGTCGGTACTACAAATTTTGGCAAAGAAAACTCTTCGTCGGAATAAGCGTCCTCAATCATTGAACGCAGTTCTATTGTTTTATGTTGTTCCAAGAGGGCTCGGCAGCTTATTTCGATTTTGACCCGTTCAGGGATGTATTGTATCTTGTTTTTCAATATTGAGTCATACTCAATGAAGACAACTACAGGACCAAGGTCGCTGATGGAGGTTTCTGGAATGATTACTTTACAGTGGTCTGACAAGCCTAACTCTTTCAATTTATTCACAATGTCTGTCGCAAAAACACTATCAATAAATTTCTTGGATTTTTTTCGCAATTCGGTCCGCTGTTTTTCGTCTCAATTTTTGTGAACCCCAAATACTGACGGTCTATGGCAAGGTCTATATCTTCTGAAAAACGTTCTATCAATTTCCACCCTTTACTCAGACTTGTCCCTCCCTTGAATACAAAGGCGGTAGCATAAGGCAAAGAAAAGATGGAGCGCAATACCATACTGATCCAATAATCTTTTTCTACAGCATTGTCCACAATCCCTCTCTTTTCAGCCACATTAGCTAAAATTGTAAGCCGTTCTTCTTTTGTTAGTTCAGTCCAATTGTTCATAGCGCAAGTTTTTGTTTAATCCATTGGGGAGCTATATTGTAATCATTTCTGATATTATAGTCATTCCCATATTTTTTGATGGCCTGTTTTATGATAGCTATGTGTTCATCGGTAACATTGTCTTTCCCCAATTCTTTCATGGCTGCAATAATCAATGGGAACAAATCGGTTTTATAAGCAAAATTCCGAGGCACATTTCGCTTGAAAATGATTTTCCGGTTTCCAATGGTAAGTTCCCTTGCTGCGGCATCGGTCAAATAGACAGCATTCGTTGTAACTTGGGTGGAAAGCCCTAATTTATTCAAGGCAGTCAATCCCCAAGGAATAATGCGAGCCTTGTCTTTTTTTGCAATGGCATATGCTATTTCTTCTATGGAGGGAGATAATATTCCGTACTTGTTACGTAACGGATACAGGTACAAACCTTGTGACAGGCGTATGAGAATCCCTTCATTTTTCAGTCTTGAAAGAGCACGTGTGACCGACCCGTCATTATTCAGATAGGCGAAATCTTGGACCATATAGAGTTTGTTCGGCCCATTATCGTTTATGATATTGCGTATCTCTTTTGTTAGTATTTTCTTCATATTCAATATTATTCTTTGGGCAAAAGTAAAATATTTTCTTTAGGGAGTCAATAAAATGTCCGAAATTCTTGAAGAAAATCGGACATTTTAATAGCCGGAAATATGTACTTTGGAGTTAGTATGAATATAATAAGGGACTTACGTCAGTATGACTTCCCGCCAGAGGTGTATGCGTCAATCCTATTGTTCTGGAGTTGGAGAGAGATAAAGAACAACGAATAAAGGCGTTTTACGATTAAAGGTTAAGTCTCTGCCTTGTAATCCTTTCGGGGTGCTGCGGTACGGAGCAGGAACACCGACAATATTCGATACAGAGCAGTGTCGATTAGTGTTTTTCGATAAAAGAGAAGCCCCGCCTAAAGGCGGGAGAAAGGTGGCCGATATTTTTATTCAGGTTTGTGATGCAACGGCTACGCCTTGCATCACAAACCTTTGCGGGTGAAGCGATACAGAGTGATGGACACAAACAATTTTCGATGCAGAGAAAAGCTCCGCTTCGATGGAGCGGAGAGAGGAATAAGGGGGACGTATGAAGCACGGCGCGAAGCGACTAAAAGGGAGCTTCGCTCCCGACATTGTCTTACTGAGGGTTTTGACACCCTCAAACTCCCGGCCAGAATATACATCAGTCTACAGGCAGGAGGGGAGAGGTCAGTCGGTATAAAGGTTTTCCAGCAATTCTATCAATACCGCATTACGGGGCATACCTTTTTCCTTGACGAAACGGGAAAGGTTGTCAGCCGCCTTCTGTGTGAGAAGCGTATGAATCGCACATACATAGGGGTCACCCGTTCTTGGCTTGCGGCCCGCACCTTCCCGATGTCCGCCACGACCTTTTTTCTCCTCTTTGCTTGCTTCGTTTTCCATGATTTTGTATATTTGTGTCAAACCTCCAAAAAGACTGGGAGGAGGAGGGGTGCTCCCCCTCCCGTCTTTTGGAAATTTAAATTTACGATAGAAATCGGGATTTAAATTTCCAGAGCCTGAAAATGATTTTTACGGACATTTTAGCAGGTTTTGGAGGTTTTTCCTACTTCCTTTCGGGCGTTTCGGATTTTTCCTGTAACCAATCTCTTTTTAATTACAATCTAAATGTAATACTTTTCTTAGGTTTCTGAAATTATTTACCTAAGAAAAAGCAGGAAATCTCCGGATATTGACGCTATTCGACAAGTGAAAGGCCGCTTTGAGAAGCGGCCTTTTCTTTATCGTAGCCCCGTCACTTGTCGCTCTTTATGGCGTTGCAGCGTTGGCAGAGCATCTGGCAGTTGTCGGCTGTGGTGCGGCCCCCTTTGCTCCAGGGGAGTATGTGGTCGCCCTGCATCTCCTTCAGGGAGAAGTGCTGCCCGCATTTGGTGCAGAGGCCTTTCTGCCGTTCGTAGGCCTCCCGCTTCATATTGTCGGTGAAGCTCCGTATGCTGAGGCGGCTTTCGTTGCGGGAGAGTATGTAGTCGTAGATGCCCCGCTTGTTGGTCACGTCGTCGTCCATCATCAGCCGTGCCGTCTCCTCCTCAACCTCCGTGGCCGAACGGTAGGTGTCGTGGTAGGCGTTGTAGAGGTCGCCCCACGGTACCCCCTTCATCTCCCGCCGGTAGACGGTGAAGGTGCGCTCCACCCAGCCGATTACCTCCTGGAAGTACTGCCACTCCCTGTCGGCCGTGGCATCCCTCTGGTGGTCGGCCATATACCGTTCGATATTGTCATGGGAGACCCATCGGAGTACGGTCTCGAGGTAGTCCTGCCGTATGGGGGTGCCGGTCATATACTTTTCGCCCAGTTGACGAGCCACACAGGTTGACTTGGAGAACTTCCGCTTGGCGTCGGTTATCCACGGGCCGGTATAGACGGCGTTGCGCATCTCCTGACGGGTGAGCGGCACTCCGGCGATATTGATGATGCCGAACCAGTCGAGCTGCTCCTGGTCGGTGCCGTCCTCACAGATGTAGACCTGCAGCCGGTAGTCGAGGAATCGGGCACGCTGCTCTTCGTTGAGGTTGTGAAACCCCCGGAGCGCCCCGTCCACGTCGACAAAGAAGCCGTTCACCGAGTAGAGGCAGAGGCTCAGGGTGCGCTGCTGCCCGTCGAGGAGTTCGTAGGTGCCCTGTGCGTTCTTCACCCAATACATCACGTTGAGGGGAAACCCCTTGAAGACGGAGCGGATGACCTCCTTTTTCTTATCGTCGTCGTAGACGAACTCCCGTTGGTACGGCGGCCGGATGTTGAGCCGCCCGTGGTAGCCCACGACCCCCTCTTCGTCGTTGTCGGTGAAGCCGTCGACCACCTCCCCGATAGAGATGCTGTGCAGTGTGATTTTCATGGTATTTTTCGGATTAATATTCTTGCATAAGTAATCTTACCGTTTATTTTGCCTTCTGCATTCTTTATCAGACCTGGAATTGCAGTCGACGAATAAGTATTCTCGCATAGGTACTCTTGCCGTTTACTTTCGTGTCTTTCGGATTGTTCATCAGGCCCGCTATCGGCATGGCCGGATAAGAATTCTGAAGTATGGTGTAGTTCTCCCCCCCCCTATGCTACTGTAAACCAAATCCTTACCATCTGCACCTTTCCGGAACTCCACGATTTCGAACTGTTCGGGGCAATATTTGTCGAGGAAGGTGATGGGTACACCCATCACACCGGAGTAGTCGAGGGGTATCTCCGAGGTCTTGTCCACGTTGATAGCATCGTAGTTGTCGTAACGGGGATACTCCTCCGGCGTGTAACGCTTGTACAGGTCGAGGGGCAGGTGCCGCTTGTTGTGGTCCAAGTTGGTGAACCAACAAATATTGCCCATACTCCGCCATTTCTGTCCGTTGTTATCTATCCAAAAGCGTGTCTCCCGCTCTTCGTAGTCTTCCGGCACGGTAAAGCTCATGTCCCCCGATTTTACGCCTAACCACAGTTTATTTTCTTTGATGAGCGGAAATATCTCTTTATAAGTGATGGCGTTCTGGTTGCCGATAATCAGGAACTTCTTGTCGAACTTCATCAGTTGCGCCACGTACTCCCGGAAGAGGGAGAAGGGCGGGTTGGTCACCACGATGTCGGCCTCCTTCAGCAGCTCGATGCACTCGGCCGAGCGGAAGTCGCCGTTGCCCTGCAGACGTTCGGGACGGTGTCGTTGGAGCAGCACTTTCACGTCCTCCAGGTCGGTGGCCCCGTCGCCCGTGAGGTCACGCACTTCGGTGATTTCGGCCTTGTAGGCGATGCGGCTGCGGCCGTCGGGGGTGCAGGGTTCGCCAAAGAGGTTGAGTTCCCGTCCGGTGATGGGTGAGCCGTCCCAGCAGGTGCAGAGGAGTTTTTTCAGCCCCAAGAAATTGAAGTTGAGGGCGAAGTACTTGAAGAAGTTGCTCTCGAAGGGGTCGTCGCAGTTGCAGAGGACGGTCTTCCCCCGGAAGTGGTGTGAGTAGTGGGAGAGTTCGCCCGCGATGTCGTCCATCTGGGTGTAGAACTCGTCCTTTTTGGCCTTCTTCGCCCCTTGGAGATTGGTGTTTCCTGACATGGCGGTATGTAGATTCCAACAATTTTCGGCTAAGATAAAAATATAAATTAATATTTTAATTAAAAGGCGGCAACTTATTTTAAAATTCAGGAATCAGTGGGGTAAAATGTGGAAAAAGTGTGCAACGGTTGCACACATCTCTGCAACCATTGCACACTTTTTTGGAGAGAATACAAGAAAGAAAGACATTTGAGGCATCGGAAGGGCCGGGAATAGCGGTCGGGCCCTGTCGGGGCAAGCCCCGAGGCGGCAAGCCGCCCGACATTGTCTTTCCAGGGGTTTGACGGCCGAGCCGTCACAAGGTGTCTTACGGGGGCAGTTCCTTGCCCCCGCCACCCCCGCCCCAAAGGAATATACGTCAGTAGACCCCCGGCAAGCGGAATATGCATCAATTCAAGGCTGAATATGCGTGAATTTGTGGGGATTTGGGACGGTGGATATTTGGGATGAACCAATAACGTACGACCTCTATCCAATAGGAGGGGTCAATTAAAAACTAAAAAAAGGGAGGAAATAGTGATGGAAAAAAATGTAGAGGAACTGTTTGAGAAGATGGCTTCTGATATGAAGAAGATGTTGAGCAAGATGTTTCCCGATGTGGAATGGAAGTCTCATATCAGAGAAGGGCAGGTATTCATTGAAGCCGTGGAACCGGACCGGCAGGAGTACAGCGAGGCGGTGGGAAAGTCCGGGCGGAAGAAGAGAAAGCAGCGTTACTCGGCCCGCCGGTTCTTGGGGCCGCATCCCGAGATAGAGAAGCGGGTGAAGGAGATTATCACGGAGAACGTGATGGACTTCCTCCGGAACTTCGACATACTGGGCGGAGCGGGCGACAAGAAATAAAAAAGGTGAAAAAGTTTGCAGGTTAAGAAATTGTGCGTATATTTGCGATGGCGATTCCGTAGCTAATGACTACCGATTCGTTGACCGTAGGGGGGTCTGCATATACATGCCGACCCCTACTGCTTTTTATAAGGGTAATCAAACCGTTATATAGAGGGCTTTTTGCTCTATATCCTTCATCCCCACGCCGTGGCGGAAGCGGCCGGCACGGAGCATCTTCTCGATATTTCGTTTCGGCACAACAATAAAGTGACCTGGCATAAACATATCCGCCAGGCAGCCGAAGAAAGCCCGAAACGCCTTATAGGGGGAGATTGTCACCCGACAGTCACCCCTGACGGGGCGGCTGTCGCCACGTTGTCTTACGGGGGCTTTCCTCCCCCGACACCCCCTCCCATAGGAATATGCGTCAGTCCTATGGCGACGGGAACAATAGAGGACCATATACCTCAGGCCCCCGACGGGGCCTGACTTCTTCCGCTTCAATCCGGGACTGGAGGGGAAGACCTACCCCGACTACAACCCCTACACGATACGCCGCTGCACGACGTGCCCCGTGGCGGGAGGGAAAGAGAAGCTGGCCAAGGGGGAGGCGTATGCCGAGCCCGATAACGACCTGTGCAAGGTGTGCAGGGGGTTCCACGAGGATTGCGGCATACTCTCCAAAGAGCGCATGCCCTACGGCAAAGGGACGATAGAGATATATGACCTGGTGATGCGCAGCGACAGCGACTACGAGCGGCTCATGCAGATAGCCCGAGCCTGGGCTGAAGAGGGGAAAAAGGTGACGCTCACGCCGAGGATGTCGAGATACCCGGACTTCAGGTATCACTGTGTGTACGGCTCGCTCCGGGGGACCCGATATGAAAACAAGTGTCCCGACATGCTTGTCGACGGGAAATGGTACGAACACGAAGGGTACACCACGACCAACATGGAGAATGCGCTGCACAATATGATGAAACGGGGGTTCAAGCAGGCCAGCCGTGTGATTATCGACGAGACGGGACTCACCGACCGGTATATGCTAAAGCGTATATACGACCACATAAAGGCCGGAGCGGCGGTCAACGAGGTGTGGATAAGAAACGAAAAAGGGGTGCGGCTACTCTACAAGGCCGAGAAGGAGATACCGGACAAGTAAGAAATCAGTGCCGACCGTCAGGGTGGTTGACGTACTTGAGTGCGCCGAAAAGGAATATAGCCCAGGCGACGGCAGTTATCACCGTAAGGATACAAGAGAAGGGATACTCCCTGAAGATTTCGACCAAGATACGTAATATATCGATGAAAGCGTCCATAGTCTGGCGGGTTCCCTTATGAACCCGCAACAAATATAATGATAAAAACCGAAAAAACAAAAAAATAAGATGGAAAACGGAGTATCGTTCGGACTGAAGCTCGACGACGACGGCGGGATACGGCGGCTGACCGTCAATGCGCAGGAGCTGGGGAGTGCGCTGAAGAGCGTACGGACAGAGGCGGGCGAGGTGAACTCGAAGATGATAAACTTCACCCAGACAGCCCAGGCGTTGGAAACATTGCAGCGGACGGTGAACACGCTGCGGGGCGCGCTGACGGGACTGACCCGAGCGTGGGCGGCGCAGGAGACGGCGGAGCGGAAGCTGGCGACGGTGATGCGGAACACGATGTCGGCCTCGGACGACGAGATAGCGGGCATCAAGGCGCTGTGCGCGGCGCAGCAGCAGTTGGGCGTGATAGGCGACGAGGTGCAGCTGGCGGGGGCGCAGGAGCTGGCGACCTACCTGAAGCGGAAGGAGACGCTGGAGACCTTGATACCGGTGATGAACGACATGGTGGCGCAGCAGTACGGGCTGAACGCCACGCAGGAGAGCGCGGCGCAGATAGCGACGATGCTGGGGAGAAGTGCTAACGATTTTCGGTGTACAACAATACAAACAGATTTCGATTAAAGGTTAAGCCCCTGCCGGAGGCAGGGAGAGAGGTAAAGGATATAATCTTTTAGGGCTGCAGGGGCGGGCTTTAGCCCGGCACTGCAGCCCTTTCGGGGTGGTGCGATACAGAGCGATTGATACCTACAATATCCGATATACAACGATGCAGATAGAGGACGATACAGAGCGTTAGCACCGACAGGGGACGATACAGAGCGGTGGAAGAAAAATAATGGTGTTCGAATATCGTTATAATGCCGTTTGTGAAGCGTTTAAATGGACTATGAGAACACCCGCAGTTTCTCTATTCAGTAAGAAAAAAGCCCAAGGGATTGGCATATCCATTATCGAGACACACTGCTTTAGGGACAGTGCCTGGACATACGTAGCCGTGGGCGTAATTATGATGCAAATATATAGCTAATTTTTACCTCGCAAAAAATTTTCAAAAAATTTTGAAAGTGGTGGTGGGATAGGGTGAAAACGGAGGAAAGCGTATATCTTTGCGTTATGGGAAAGAACAAACTTCAGAAATTCGAGGATATGTCGACTTTCCCCCATGTGTTTGAATATCCTTTTTATCGTTTGCAAAGGGAGGATTTTGACCTGCGGGGGAGGTGGAACGGGGCGTTCTTCAAAAACGACCGTCCGATTGTCCTCGAACTAGGGTGCGGACGGGGTGAGTACACGGTGGGGATGGCCCGGAAATATCCCGAGAAGAACTTCATCGGCATCGACATAAAGGGTGCCCGTATGTGGACGGGGGCGAGCGAATCCCTGCGGGAGGGGCTGACGAATGTCGCCTTTCTGCGCACAACCATCGAACTTATCGACCGTTTCTTTGCACCGGAGGAGGTGTCGGAGATATGGATTACCTTCCCCGACCCCCAGATGAAGAAGGTGCGCAAGCGGCTCACGTCGACCCGTTTCATGGAGCTGTACAGCCGCATATTGCGTCCCGACGGACGGATTCATCTCAAATGTGACAGCCCGTTCCTCTACACCTATACCTGCGAAATGGTGCGGGCGAACCGCTATCCGGTGGTGATGCAGACCGACGACCTGTATCATTCGGGCCTGGAGGATGAGAAACTTTCGATACGTACCTTCTACGAGCAGCAGTGGCTCGAACGGGGGATGACGATAAAATATATCCAATTTGTGTGCGAACCCCGAGAGAGGTGGGTTGAACCGGAGGTGGAGATACCGCTTGACACCTACCGGAGTTTCAACCGCAGCAAGCGGAGTCTTGCCGCTTCGGGGAAATGACAGAAACTTATTTCAACCGATATGACACTCTATCCAAAACTGATTCTTGATGCCTTGGCCAAAGTCCGCTATCCGGGCAGCGGCAAAGACCTTGTCTCGGCCGGCATGGTCGCCGACGATATACGGATTGAGGGGAACAAGGTCTCCTTTTCCCTCGTTTTCGAACGGTCCAATGACCCTTTCCAGAAGTCGGTGGTGAAGGCGGCCGAA
Organism: Porphyromonadaceae bacterium; assembly: GCA_021199145.1. GTDB lineage: Bacteria > Bacteroidota > Bacteroidia > Bacteroidales > UBA11471 > Caccoplasma. Next base: position 11,144 of record JAJQIP010000224.1, read on the forward strand.
ACGGCTATTCTCACCTACGTCGGTGAGGAGGTCGACATCCGGGGGAATATCGGGGTGAAGAGCCGTCAGACGCAACCTTCCCAGCCGGCGAAGCTTCTTCCCCAGGTGAAGAACATTATCGCCGTTTCATCGGGAAAAGGGGGCGTAGGGAAATCGACCGTCTCCGCCAACCTGGCGGTGGCTCTTGCCCGACAGGGGTATCGGGTGGGGCTGCTCGATGCCGATATTTTCGGACCTTCCATTCCCAAGATGTTTCAGGTGGAGGATGCCCGTCCGTATGCCGAGAATGTCGACGGACGTGACATTATAGTTCCTATCGAGAAATATGGGGTGAAACTGATATCCATCGGTTT
>JAJQIP010000216.1 GCA_021199145.1 Porphyromonadaceae bacterium
TCGTGTGTGTGTTTTATTTTTTTTTTTTTTTTTTTTTGGGGGGTGGTGTTGGGGTTGCACCCATCCCCGCAACCCTTTCGGTAAGATGCGAATAAAAGTATTGTCGCTAACCCCTTTCACCTATCTCTCTCTCCGAAAGGCTGTGAGGTACTTATCGAAACTATTTGCGAAGGTGGTAGGCGATTCATCCATAAAGGGCTGTAAGGCAGGGTTCGCCCTGCCTTACAGCCCTGAAGAATTTATTGGATACCTCTCTCCCTGCCTCCGGCAGGGGCTTCGCTACATGGTCCTGTCCGGTGGCTGATGCCCCAGACCCCTGCCAGAGGTATATGCATCAATTATATTTTGTATCGAACCGCCCTGCGTGTTATAAAAAACAATTTTGTAAAAAGGGAGAATTACCATTTCTGGAGCGAATCCCCACCCTTTCGAAAAATCAACGGCGGTTGTAATGGAAGGAAAGACCGTGCACAATATAAAGGGGAAATTTTGTATCCGAACTGACAAGGGTCGCTTTGTCCGCTATGGCTTGAGCGATGATAAGGCGGTCGTTCGGGTCCCGATGCCCTTCCAGCAAAGGAAGTTGCTCCTCTCTCTTTAGATGAAGAGGAGTAATAGGGACTATCTCAATGCCAAAATCGGCAATGCGCTGCACCACATCAATCTTTTTAGTCCAATCCTTACCGACACTTATCTTCCCTGTCTGTCGCAAATAAATGAATTCATGAACGCATATGGGACATGTATATAACAGATTGGAACTATCCATAAGCATTTCCTGCGTATCTTTGTCAATCTTGTCATCTTGTCTAGTAAGCATATAGATAAGGACATTCGTGTCGAGATAGAGTCTCATTTCAGTACGGCCTTTTCATCGTTGATAATAATATACTCTTTTCCTCCCGCTTCGGAGAAAAACCATTCGCCATACTTATTCAGCTTTTTGGGCATCAATTTCCGAAATTCGGCCTTTTTTTCGGGTGTCCAAACGTTGTCGTCCTTTGCGGTTTCAACCTTCGCTGGGGTTGTCTTCTTCTTTTCCATAGTGTTTGTGATATCGGTTTTTTCCTAGTCTGCAAATATAGCCTTTTTTCTTGAATTTGAAAAGGTTCTGTCGCATTCGTTTGAGACAATGGCCGCAATGAGCCGCAACCGCCTCAAATCCCTAACATTGCGGACGGCTGGATGTCAAGCAGGAGGCACAGGGCTTTCGCCACCTTTTCTGGAGCGAATCCCCACCCTTTCGAAAATTCAACGACGGTTGTAATGGAGGGAAAGGCCGTAAGAGCGGTAAAGAAGAAACTTCGTGTCCGAACTGACAAGAGTCGCTTTGTCCGCTATGGCTTGAGCGATAATAAGGCGGTCGTTCGGGTCCCGATGCCCTTCCAGCAAAGGAAGCGCATCGAGTCGCCGCAAGTGCATTTCATTTACAGGAACAATTTTTATGCCCAAATCTTTAACCATATCAACCATATCTGCCATTCTGCTGTAGTCTTTACGCTTTTTGTTCTCCACAAATAATTTTCCTATTTGGCGCAAATGCGTAAGTTCTTGAACACAGATGACACTCGTATACAACAAATTCGAATCATCCAATAATAGTGTACGAGTATCCCTTTCTATGCTCTCCGTTTCCCGATTGAGCATGAATATGATGATATTTGTATCAAGGTATAGCCTCATTTCAACACAGCACGCATATCGTTGATGACAATAAAATCTTTTTCGCTGTCATCTTTTAAAAGCCATTCCCCGTATTTGTTCAACTTTTCAGGGAGAGCCGCCCGCCTTTCTTCGTAGGTCATTTCACTCCACTTCTTCGCCTTCTTCCGAGGTTGTCTCTTCTTCGTTTCCATAGTGTTTGCGATATCAGTTTTTTCCTAATCTGTAAATATAGCCTTTTTTCTTGAATTTGAAAAGGTTCTGTCGCATTCGTTTGAGACAATGGCCGCAATGAGCCGCAACCGCCTCAAATCCCTAACATTGCGGACGGCTGGATGTCAAGCAGGAGGCACAGGGCTTTCGCCACCTTCAACGTAGGCTCGGAACGTCCGCTGAGATAATCACTTATACGGGAGGGACTCACCCCGATTTCCTTCGCCAACTGGCGTTGGGTCATACGCTTCTCTTCGAGCGACAACCGTATCAACTCCGCCACAGTGGGTTTCCCCATAGGATAATGCTCTTTCTCATAGGCAATCACGATGTCGGACATGACCGACAACTCCACCGCATTCTTGTCGTTGGCAGAGGAAACGTCGTCGACCAGCGGAAGAAGCTCCTCTACCCTCTCCTGTGCATATTCGTATTGCCGCCTTGTTATCTTGTCCATCGCTTTCGGATTTATATTTTCGAACAATCTATCTTGTCGTACGCCTTGTGTGTCCCCACCCAGCGGATGTAAATGTAACCCATGACAAACTTCACCACCACGACCAGACGATAGGTGTTCCCCTTGATGTTGAACACATAGTGCTGGTTGCCCACATAATCGGCCGACGGGAAATCGGCTTTCATGTCAGAGAGGTTTCTCCATTCCGCCTTTTCGACAATATCGTACCACCGCTCCAGGGCCACACGGGCATCGGCATGTCCCGGTAACTCGTAAAACTCCTTCAGCTTCCTGTGCGAAACTACCCTCATCTTGCCGGTTTCCTTTGACAAAGGTAGAGGATAATTCTGTAAAACAAAATTTTTCTGGATATATATTTTGGAAAACAGAATGTTTCTTAAATATCCACCCCCTGCCTCCGGCAGGGGATTCGCCCTTACATGGTCTGTCCGGTGGCTGACACCCCCAGACCCCCGCCAGAGGTATATGCATCAATTATATTTTGTATCGAACACGCTCTGCGACACCACAACTCTCCATTAAACCATTTTCGATAATATTATGACCCCTCTTCGAGGGAGAGCGGAATCGGATAGTTTTATTTAGGATTGCGGGGCTGGTGTACCCAGCCCCGCAATCCTTTCCGGTAAATTTCGAACAAAAGCATTGTCGCTAACAAGGTCTAATCAAAAACGGCACTAACATTATCCTCCCCCCTCTTTCAGGAAAAGAAAGGGAGGGAATCCATTAAAAATTCTTATTTTTGTATATTGACTATTTCACATCCAACTATGGTACAAAAGACCTTTAACATGTATTGTGATGAAAGTACCCACCTTGAACACGACGGGCACCCGTATATGTTGTATGGTTACATCAGCATCGCATCGAACCAAATAAAAATTTGCAAAGAACAAATAAAGGCCATCAAAAAAAAATATGGTTATGCGGGAGAATTAAAGTGGATCAACATCCATGAAAAGACCTATGAACTATACAAGGAACTGGTGGAATATTTCTTTATGACAGACATGAAATTCAGAGCTGTCATTGTCGACAAAAGCCAAATTGACGAAACACGTCCTGAATACACCTTTAACGATTTCTATTTTCGTATGTATTTCCAACTCCTTCATCATGATATCAATCTTGAAAATATATACAACATATATTTTGACATAAAAGACACCCACAGCCAGGGCAAACTTCATAAATTACAGGAGATTCTCAAATGGATTCCCTA
>JAJQIP010000111.1 GCA_021199145.1 Porphyromonadaceae bacterium
CACTTTAGCAGGATGGGTACAACGTTCCCGTAAGATGGGAGGTATGACCTTTATTGACCTCCGGGATCGTTACGGAATCACGCAATTGGTATTCAATGAAAAAGAGAATGCTGCATTATGGGAGCAGGCAAATCGCTTGGGCCGGGAATTTGTTATCCAGGTAAGCGGTAAGGTGAATGAGCGCTTCAGCAAAAATCCCGATATGCCGACGGGCGATATTGAAATTGCCGTTTCACAGCTTACGATTTTGAATGCGGCTTTAACCCCTCCTTTTACCATTGAAGATAATACAGATGGGGGTGATGATATTCGCATGAAATATCGTTATCTGGACTTACGCCGTACAGCGGTTCGGAAGAATTTGGAATTGCGTCATAAATTTACCATTGAGGTTCGTAAATATCTTGACGAACACGGATTTATCGAAGTGGAAACGCCTATATTAGTTGGTTCCACTCCTGAAGGAGCACGTGATTTTGTCGTTCCCTCACGAATGAATCCGGGTCAGTTTTATGCCCTGCCGCAAAGTCCTCAAACGCTGAAGCAACTTCTTATGGTATCGGGATTTGACCGCTATTTCCAGATTGCCAAATGTTTCCGAGACGAAGATTTGCGGGCTGACCGTCAACCGGAATTTACCCAAATTGACTGTGAAATGTCATTCGTTGAACAAGATGATATAATTGAATTGTTTGAAGGAATGGCCAAATATCTGTTTAAGGTAATTCGTGGAGTGGAATTGACCGAACCGTTCCAACGTATGCCCTGGAGCGATGCCATGAAATATTATGGCAGTGACAAGCCCGATTTGCGTTTCGGCATGAAATTCGTCGAACTCATGGATATTATGAAGGGATACGGATTTAGCATTTTTGACAATGCCGCTTACATAGGAGGCATTTGCGCTGAAGGAGCGGCCCAATATACCCGCAAGCAAATCGATGCCCTTACGGAATATGTAAAGAGGCCTCAAATAGGGGCAAAAGGAATGGTATATGCCCGTGTGGAAGCTGACGGGACGGTAAAGTCAAGCATCGATAAATTCTATACACAAGATACTCTACAGGCGATGAAGGCGGCTTTCAATGCCAAACCCGGAGATTTGATATTGATATTGAGCGGGGATGACGCAATGAAAACCCGTAAGCAATTAAGCGAATTGCGCCTTGAAATGGGAAATCAACTGGGGCTACGGGACAAAAACAAGTTCGCTTTATTGTGGGTAGTCGATTTCCCCATGTTTGAATGGAGCGATGAAGAGAACCGTTTAATGGCCATGCACCATCCTTTCACCCATCCCAAGGAAGAGGATATTCCCTTGTTGGATAGTTCTCCTGCCGATGTCCGGGCTGACGCTTACGATATGGTGTGCAACGGTATTGAAGTGGGAGGAGGGTCTATCCGTATCCACGATCCGGAATTGCAGGAAAAGATGTTCGAAATTTTAGGCTTTACGCCTGAACGGGCGCAAGAGCAATTCGGTTTTTTGATGAATGCCTTCAAATATGGCGCACCTCCTCATGGCGGATTGGCCTATGGTCTGGACCGATGGGTCAGCATCTTTGCCGGTCTCGATAGCATCCGGGATTGCATCGCTTTCCCCAAAAACAACAGTGGCCGTGATGTGATGTTGGATGCACCGTCAGTACTTGATGACAAACAACTTGACGAGTTAAATTTGAAAATTGATTTGCCCAATTCCGACAAATAATCTGCTCCATGCCGACAATCGGTAGTATAATTCGTGCCATAGAAACTGTGGCACCCCTCTCTTTTCAGGAATCGTATGACAATGCAGGACTTGTTGTCGGGTCATGTGATGATGTGGCACGGGCGGCAGTGGTGTGCCTGGATGTCACCGAAAAGGTCATTGACGAAGCGATAGCCCAAGATGCAAACCTGATTATATCCCATCATCCGCTCGTTTTTAAATCCCTGAAATCCCTTACAGGCAAAGATTATGTCGAGCGTCTGTTGATAAAGGCTATCAAACACGATATCGCCATCTATTCCGCACATACCAATATGGATAATGCCTGGAACGGTGTGAATTTTAAAATGGCTGAGAAGTTGGGCCTATCCAACCTTTCGATTCTTTCACCCGTCTCCCAGCAATTGTTGAAATTGGTCACCTATGTTCCGCTGCATGCTGCCGATAATGTGCGGCAATCGTTGTTCAATGTGGGAGCGGGGTGTATCGGCAATTATGACGGCTGCAGTTACAACAGCAACGGTTTTGGCACGTTTTGCGCAAACGAAAAGGCCCATCCCTATTGCGGGGAAATAGGAGAGACCCATCGGGAAGAGGAGATGCGTATAGAGGTAATTTTGCCTAAATATCTCCAAAAGAAGGTCGTAGATACTCTTTTGCAAGTACATCCCTATGAAGAACCTGCCTTCGATTTGATTCCTTTGGAAAACGAATGGGCGCAGGTCGGGTCGGGAGTCGTAGGTGAATTTCCGTCCGCAATAAGCGAACAGGACTTTCTATATCAGTTAAAGTCGGCGTTTCAAGTCAAGTGTTTGAGACATTCTGCATTGACAGGACGGAAAATCCGTCAAGTCGCTCTTTGTGGAGGAGCAGGTTCGTTCCTTATCCCTAAAGCCGTATCGTTGCCTGTCGATGCCTTTGTCACGGGAGAAATAAAATATCATGAATTTTTCGGGCGGGAGAAATCGCTCTTGTTGGCGGAAATAGGGCATTACGAAAGCGAGCAATATACAAAAGAAATTTTTTGTGAGATAATAACAAAAAGTTTTCCTACCTTTGTGTGCTATTCTACAAAAATAGACACAAATCCGATAAATTATTTGTAAGTATGGCTACTACTGATAAACCAAAAGTTGAAAAAGAATATACCGTTGAAGAGCGGTTGAAAACCCTCTATGCATTGCAGCTCACGCTTTCGGAGATAGATAGGATTAAGACTCTTCGAGGCGAACTTCCCCTTGAAGTACAAGACCTTGAAGATGAAATTGCCGGATTGGAAACCCGAATCCAGAATTTTCAAAACGAGATTAGCAATTTACAAATTGAAATCGCTAAAAAGAAAGAGGAAATTAAGAATTCACAAACACTTATCGATAAATATACCGCCCAACAGGATAATGTACGTAACAACCGAGAGTTTGATTTCCTAACCAAAGAGATAGAATTCCAGACCTTATCGATTGAACTTTGCGAGAAACGTATCCGTGAATATTCCGCACAAGATAAAGCGAAAAAGGAGGAGATTGAACTTTGTCAAAATACGTTGGTAGAACGTCGGGCTGATTTGCAAGGGAAAAAGGAAGAGCTTGAAGAAATCGTATCGGAAACCCGTCAAGACGAGGAAAAATTACGGGATAAAGCGAAGAAATTGGAACAGCAAGTTGATCCCCGGCTTTTGTCAGCGTTCAAGCGTATCCGTAAAAATGCCCGTAACGGCCTGGCTATCGTATCGGTACAACGGGATGCCTGCGGGGGTTGCTTCAACCGAATTCCACCTCAAAGGCAATTGGACATTAAGATTCACAAGAAAATCATTGTCTGTGAATATTGTTGCCGTATCATGATTGACCCTGAATTG
>JAJQIP010000141.1:0-10571 GCA_021199145.1 Porphyromonadaceae bacterium
CCAAAGGGCGGCATCAGCACCCAAGGCATAGAGAGCCCATTTGGTGGCCCGTCCCTTGGTCTCCCAATTGGTATCGAACGACTCTTTGGCCGCATTGGTCGCCAAGGCCGTGCGGACATCTTCCCGAATCTGGGCTACCAGCTCCTCTTCGGTAGCTTTGGGCACTTGGCGCTCCTTGGAGTCATCTTCGTACGAATAGGTTATGAGCGGAGCCTCCCGCCAGTTCCTTACCAGATAGAAGTAGCACAACGCCCGCAGGAAATAGGCCTCGGTCTGGTGCGACCGCATCTCGGCCATCGTATAGGTGGCGTCCTTCTCCTGGGCTACCGGAGCCTTTTCAAGAACGTCGTTGGCAATATTGATAATCTGATACAACTCATCCCATTTGCACAGCGACTGCGAAGAGTTCATCTGGAACGACTGCAACTTGTTGCCGTTGATGGAATAGACACAGCCGGCCCGTACCTCACCCCAAGGGATGAGGTAGCTTTCGACCATATCCCGCAAATAGTAGTAACCGGCATTCAGCACGCCGTCGACATCCGCCTTGGTCTCCCAATAGGTTTCACTCGGTTGAGAATCTTCGGGATAAATTTCCAACCACTCCTTGCACGAAATCGTTGAAAAGAGCAATCCGCCCCCCAACACCGCTAAGATATATTTTTTCATTTTCTTCATAAGTCAACCGGTTAGAAATTGAGGTTAAACCCGAAAGAGAACCGGCGGCTACGTGGGGTTTGGGCCGTATCTTCGGCCAAATCGGTCACATTGCTCGGGAGGGTGACTTCGGGATCTTGTCCCTTATAATTGGTGAAGGTCAGCAGGTCGTATCCCGTCACGAAGAAACTCAGACTGTTAATCTTCATCTTCTTGCAAATGGGCTTCGGAATAGCGTACGAGAGGGAGAGGGTCTTGAGGCGGACAAAAGAACAGTCTTCCACAAAACGATCGGACCCCAAGTAGTTCAACCCGTAGTTGTAGAGGGCACGTGGAATGTCAGTCACATCCCCTTCGGAACGCCACCGCTTCAGCACCGCCGTACTCTGGTTATCGGTATTGTACATCGCCTCAGCATCCATACGGGCCGAGTTGATAATCTTCGCCCCGATACGGTAGTGGAGGAAGACAGTGAGGGTCAGCCCTTTCCACTTGATATTGAAACCGCCGCCACCGGTGAGCAACGGGTTGTAGTTGCCCAAATAGACGATATCTTTCTCGTCGATTTTTCCGTCGTGGTTCATATCCTCGTATTTGGCATCGCCCGGATAGCAGACATAGGTTCCGTTTTTCATCACAATCGGCTCTCCGGTAAGGTCGTACATAATGTTTCCTTCCGCATCACGGGCATAGGTATCCTGCGTGTTCTGGTAGACACCCTTGTAACGGAATCCGTATATGGCACCCACCGCTACACCCGTCTCCAGGAGTTGAGCGTAACTACCGTTACCCAAGGAGTAAGAACTCTCCGACAGGTTATCGGGCAGGTCGATAATCTTGTTGACGTTGCGGTTGATATTAAAGTTGGCCGATACGGTCCAGTCCTTGTTCTTGAATATCTCGTAGTCGAAACGCCACTCCCATCCGATATTGCTCAGCGTACCGGAGTTGTAGTAGGCCATCTTGTTGCTCGAGTAACCGACCGAACCCGGTATCTTCACACTCTTCTGCAATAGGTCCTTAGTTATCTTGTGATAATAGTCAAAAGTGGTGGTCAGCTTGTTGTCCATGAAACCGAGGTCGGCACCGAGGTCATACTCGGTGGAGGTCTCCCACTTCAGGTTGTTGAGCTGCATGGTCGAGGGAGCGATGGCTGCATTGGTGTTGTAGTCACCGATGGAAGAGAAGGTTCCCACATAGGGGGCAGTTCCCGACGGAGCGTTACCGCTCTGTCCCCAACTGGCACGCAGCTTCAACTGACTCCACCACTCCAGGTTCTGCATGAACTCCTCGTCCTGTACCTGCCAAGCGGCACCCACAGCGGGGAAGAGTCCCCAACGATGGGCCTTGCTCAATGAGGAGCGTCCCTCACCGTTCACCGTGACATTCACCGTATAGCGGTCGAACAGGGTGTAATTGACCATTCCCACGGCCGACATGGTACGCACTTCGGAGGTTCCCGAACCGAGCGAGGTGATAGACCCACCGGCGATAGGATCGGACATGCCGGCGGCAGCGGCCCCGTAAACAGCCTCGGCCGACTCGGAACTACGCGACTGCTCGGTACGCCACAAGGCGGTAGCCGTCAGCCCGTTCACTCCGAATTGCTTGCGGAAGATGAACTTGTTCTCCGTGAGGAGGGCAAGGTTGTTGGAGTAACCGTCGTAACTGTAGTTGGCGTAACTGTTGTCAATCGTCACATCCGTCGCCGATTGCGGCAGGAACTGACGGGTCTTGATGGTCTTGAACTTCATGGAGACGTATCCCGTCCACTTCAACGACGGGATAATCTGGTAATTGGCTCGGTAGATAATGCGCTCCTCCCGTTGGTTGGTCTTGTTGTAACTGTCGTTGGCCATGATAATCGGGTGGTAGTTTTTCGAACCGGTGAAAGCACCCTGGAACTCATCACTGTTCTGACGGGTGAAGTAGTTACTGGTCGCCTCGCCCGTATCCGGATCAATCCAATAGGGACTCTTATTCGGCATCTTCCGGAGCGACTCCTCCCGCACGGTGGTCAGATAGGGTGCATCCTTCTGGGTGTCGGTATAGGAAAATTCCGAGTAAATATCGAATTTGTTGGAGAAGCGGTAGGTCAAGTTATAGTTGGCCGTGATACGGTCCATATCCGTTCCCACGCTAGTTCCGCCCTCGTTCATATAGGAGAGGGAGAAACGGTAGGTCGCCTTCTCACCGCCACCCGACATGGAGAAGCTGTCATCATAAATCCAGGCATTCTTGGTGATTTTCGACAACCAGTCGGTATTCACGTTATATTCGTTGAAATAACGCCACGTCGGCATATAGCTGATTTCGGGGGTATCGAACAGGAGATTGAGGAGCGATGAGGAGTTCTGCAAACCTTGCGCATTGGCTGTGTTCCAAATGGCATCCTGCATATAGGCCACATATTCGTCGCCGGTCAGCATGGGCATCGACTCCGGCTCTACCTTCACCGTGAACTTCGAGGAGAAGGTAAAGTTGGTCTTTCCTTTGGCACCCTTCTTCGTGGTGATGAGAAGCACACCGTTGGAAGCCTTCGTACCATAGATGGCGGTAGAGGCGGCATCCTTCAACACCTCCACCGACTCGATATCATAGGGGTTGAGGTTTAACATGTCGGCCAAATCTTCGTTGTTGGCGGTATTGAAATCGAAGTCATCATCGATATCGGTCGAATAGGGCACACCGTTGATGACAATCAACGGGTCGGTGTTGGAGTTCAACGTCGCCGTACCACGGATACGGATAGAACTCTTCGAACCGGGGTCACCGCCCGAGAGGATATCCACACCGGCCAGACGACCCTGCAATGCCTCTTCAACAGAGGAGACCGGCAAGGTCTCTACCACACTCGACATATCGATTTTCTGGGTGGCGGTGGTTGCCTCCCTCGCCGAAATACCCATATCCGACATCTCGGCTTTCTGGGCGGCAATCGTCACCTCGCCCAAATCCTGGGCGGCGTTTTCCATCACCACGGTCATGGTCTTCTGCCCCGTATAGGGTATCCGCTGCGTCTCCATACCGATGAAGGAGAAGACGATGGTGGCGGCATCGGCCGGCACTTTCACGGAAAAGGCTCCGTTGGCATCGGTGGCGACTCCCGTCAAGGTACGGTTCTGACTATTCTCGATGGAGACATTGATACCGACAGCCGGCTCATGCTTCCCTTGGTAAATCTCATAGACTTTACCGGAGATATTGCCCGAAGCGGTCTGGGCCGCTACAGAAGCGGGCCACAACAGGCCGAGGAGCAAACATCCCCATACGAGGAGTGGAGTGATCTTTATCATCTTGTTTTTCATAATACTCCATTTATAAATTGTACACAACCGTCGTCAAAGACGAAGGGGAAGTAATCGTAGGCACCGTAGACATCGACGGCGCTGTTGGAACTGTTATAACCCGACTCGGCCACTTTCACACTCAGCTTGGTGCCGTCGTCATACACGTTCACATGGGTGGCCACGGTCGTCAACACGCCGTTGACCACGGTCTCTTCAGCATCCAAGGTAATCAGCCCGCCGGCCGCCTCGGTATCCTCACCCCATCCCACATAGGGATAGTTGGAGATGACCGCCGTGCTCATCGGGATGAAATAGGCCTTGAGATAGGTCTGCAAGGCATCCACATCGGTTACGGTCGTAGCGGCGAAAAAGTCGTTCGTTGCGGTCTCGGCCGAAGCGGTGGTGGTGATGCCCGGTATTTTCCCATCGACGATGGCCTGTTTCAGCACATCGGGTAGCGGGACGAACATCAGACAACTCTCCGTCATCAGAGCCACCTCCTGAGATTGCTCGTCAATCATATCGGCCTGTATCAGCAATTGCATAAAGGCACTGAACAGATTCGACTCGTCATACCGAAGGGAGTACATCATCGCCACAAACTTGGCGTATACGGCATTGGTAAGACTCCCCTCAAAAAGGATTTTAGAGCGGTCGGTATCGTAGGCATAGCAGTGTCCGTTGGTCCAACTGGTGCCCCGGAAGGTCAACTCCTCGAAGTTGCAATAGATATCATCTTCGGTCACATCCATATAGAGCATTTCGTCGAGGAGATAACTGGTGGTGATTTTCCCGTTCTTCACATACCAATAGAGAGTATTGTCAGGCGAGAGGGTACGAAGCACCGATTTACCCGACAGCGGCAGTTCCGACTGGGTGGTCGTAATGCCATCGACCGAAACCACGTGAGCATACACATATTTCTGCTGGTTGGAGGCGGAGATACTCGACCCGCTCAACTCCAGCCGAGAGTTGGCATCACTGTAGACAATGTCGTTGGCCTCCATCTGGGCGTTGGAGGGATAGAGCACGATATAATCAATCTCATCGGAACAGAGGGTCGATTCCAAATCCGATTTGGAGAGCATCTCCAGGAAGTTACTGTACTTCTTGAACTGGTAGGCAGGTCCTGTAACCGAACCGAATTCAACCGGCGGGGTGAGGACATCGCAACCATAGAAAGTACCGTTGACACACACTTTTCGGTTCTCCTCAGGCACCTCGTCGACATCGAACGAAATGGCGTTTCCGCTCGTATTCTTAATGGTCCCGTTGGTAATCTCTTCGGGGAAGACAATCGACGAAGCGTAGACGCTGTTCAATAAAATCTTCTGAATGGAAGTGGTAGAGACAGAGTCCAAATGGGGTGCGTCGGAGGGATAACCGGTCCCCTCCTGTCCCCAATATTCCATATAGAAACTGTCGAAAGCCTCATCGGTCGGTGCGAAGACGCTGTACGAAACCGAGGCCAAAGCAGAGACCTGCGTATAGTCCGATACCGGCCATTCGCTGGCGATATTGGCCATAGGAGTCTCGTGGTAATGCTGGTACAGGTCGGTGCCGTTGCCGTAGTTGAGGGTCAGATCGTCGTCCAACTGATAGTAGCTGTACTCATCATAGAGGCTGAGGAAAGTAGTGAAGTTCCCTGCACTCTCCAACTCGCTGTAAATAGTGTTGAGCGGCTTCAATACCTGGTCAATCAGGTAGAGATACCCCGAAGAGGTAATAATGGCGTACTCATCCACCGAGGCATTCGACACGTTGAAGCCATCGTCGCCCGTCCACGAAGAGGAGGGATAGAAATATTCGTAATTGTACCGCGCCTCGATGCCTTTAGTCTGGAACATCCGGTAAGAGAAGACGGGTAAGAAACGCTCCAGATGGTATACATATCCCTCTGTACCCAAGGTATCGACCACCTCCAGCGTCCAATCGTCCTGCGATTTGGTACGGAACTTATAATAGAGTCCGGCGTTGACCATCTTCTCCTCTTCGGTCGCCCCGTCTCCCTCGTTCGGACGGAAGTTTATCAACATATCCTTGTCAAAGGAGTAATAGAGGATATGGAATCCGATGAGTTTCTGAAGCTCGACCGAGTCCATCTCCGAAATGGAGGTGATTCCGTACTCCGATTTCAAATAGGAGGCAAAGACCTCATCGTTGGGAGCCATGACCGTCCAAATGCCCTTCCCCTTCAAAATGGGGGCAAAGCCACTCAAATCGACACCCTCCAGGAAAATGGAATAATCTCCCCTATCCTCCAGCGTTTCATAGATACTCCCCTTCAAATCGTCCGGACGGTCGTAATAAGAGAGATTGTCCAGACAGGAGGTACCCAGAAACAGGGGACAAAGCGCAACGAGAAGGAAGAATACCTTTTCTACTGTGTTTTTCATAGATTTCCGGTTACGTATTACACTGTTATTATTTGGTAAAAATACAAAATTTTCCTATAAAAAATTTTTACAGGGCTAAATATTTGTTTTTTTCTTATTTTTTCATCGCTCAACTTTCCGAGAAGAAAACTCAAGGAACAATCACTTTCTCCCCGTCGATAAGATAGAGACCCCGTGGCAGGGAAGAAGTTGCCTCGGTATAGGGAACCGAGCCCCGAACCAACACGCCCGTCATCGTATAGACGTTGACAAGACGATGGAGATCTTTCACAGGTGACGACACCTCAAACGTTCCACTCGACAGGCTCTCTACCGACAGGGTGATAATCGCCCCGATTTGGTTTCCGGTGATACGGAAAGGCAGTGTGCCCGTCACCGGCGTGTCAAACGTGTAGGTATAGGTGGCCGTCACGCTTTCGGTACGGAGCGGAAAAGTGCAGTCGGAAGAGCACTCCTCTCCGTTCAGCTTCCCCACATAGGCCAACGTACCACTATCGACATTGGTATACCCTTCAATGGTAAAGGCAGTCACCGCCTTCCCGTCGGGGATATTGATGGTAAAATCAACATTCCGAGAAAATTTGATATTGTTACCCGTTCCTGTAGCATATCCCTTGCCCGAAGCAATGGTATAGCCGTTGGAGAACTCCCACTCCGTTGAGGTCTCCCCCGTATAAGTCTTGGCGGAAAAGGTCACTTCAGTCGCCTCCTCCATTTCGGTGGCAGAGTCTTTGATGGTACCTAACAACTCCCCATCAGAGGTACAGGCCGTCATAATACTCGACACAAGACTGTTCAGATAGACTTCGAGCATGGTATAGCCGCTCCCCTCATCGATGGTGTTCCGGTCGGAAGCGTCGTAGGGGTCGAGGTCCCACGCCCGTTCGAACGAATCGGGCATCCCGTCACCGTCGCTGTCGGTCGGTGGGGTGGTTGACTTCAATTCGGGCCAGGCGGTGGTACCATCACCGTAGTCACAATCCTCTTGCGAATCGATAATGCCGGGATAACTGGTCGAGGTACCGGAAAAGGTGGCCGTTCCAGTACGCGTATCAGCTACCATAATGGAGTCGAGCCTATCGCGCGAGAGGCAGGCACCGGCATAATCGAGCACCTTCTCATAAGCCACTTCGGCCGTATGGGTGGTGACCGCATAGAAGTCGATGGGAGCATCGAGCTTCATGGTGTCTTTCGTCTCAGAGGTAAAGGTGTTGTCGTTGTCGGACGAACTGATTTGGGCGTAAATCCCTTTTGTCCAGTTGTCGGCCGTCACTTCGTCGTTGCCGTACATGACATTCCCCTCGACATAGAATTTGCCCCATTGGTGCAAGGTGGGGGCATAGTCCGGATAGGTCTCTATATAGGAGTTTGTGCGAACACCGATAGAGGCGATACGGTAGGCAACCGAGCCGCCCTTCTTCGTCGTGGCAGGCCCCGGCTTATAGTAGTTGTTGTAGATATTCACATTCATGGCCTCGCCCCCGTAGCAACCGTTCCCAGCCCAATTGTAAATCACGTTGTTTCGCAAATCGAGACGTTCGTCGCTTTGAGTGGTATAACGCGGACCCAGACGGGGGGTACGGCTTTCGTGGTGACAGAGCAGATTGTGGTGGTAGGTGGTACCCGAACCGCCCCAATTGCCACCGTAACCGTGTGCGCCTTTGCTGTGGCCCGATTCCCGAAGGCTTTGGGAAATGATACACCACTGTACTGTGGCGTTCTCGTTCCCGTAGACCGAGCAACATTCGTCGATACTCCAACTGATAGAGCAGTGATCGACCATAATATCGGAACGGTCCATGCCTCCCAGACCGTCTCCCTCGTGATAGGCGACATTCTCATTCCCCAAACGGAAACGGAGAAAACGGATAATGACATTGTTGGCACTGATGGTAAAGGGATAACCGGCGATGCAGATGCCGTCGCCCGGAGCCGATTGTCCGGCGATAGTGACATTCCCGTTGGAGATACCCAGGGCTGACTCCAGGAAGATGGTTCCGGAGACGTCGAAGACGATGGTGCGGGCACCCGATTGGTTGACCGCCCAGCGGAAAGTTCCCTCCGAACCGTCATCCTCCAACGAAGTGACATGATATACGGCACCACCCCGACCTCCGGTGACATATCGGCCGAATCCTTCAGCCCCCGGGAAGGCGGGCAAATCTTCGGCTTTTGCCATCATAGCGACGGCGCAAAAAAGGAGTATGAGATAGATGTTTTTCATAGTATTCTTTTTTATAGCGGTACAAATATCCGACTATTCCCCCAGAGAAAAGTGGACTTTTCTCCCAAATAGGTACACTTTTCCACCGACCGCACTATTTATGCCGGTGAAAGCGTCAGATATAGCCTACGTTCTGTAAAAAATGCCAAGAAACCGATAGAAATAGTACCCTATCGGCGACAAATATAAAAATTATTTTACAATTTGCCCAAACAGGGTACTTTTTATTGAAAAAGGGAGCGTTTTTCTCTCCTCAATCATAATCCGTCGCTTAGCGGACCCGCTCGATATAGTCGCCCGTACGGGTGTCTACCCTAATCTTATCGCCTGTATTAACAAAGAGGGGAACCCGCACGGTAGCCCCTGTCTCCACCGTGGCCGGCTTCAACGTGTTGGTGGCGGTATCGCCCTTGATGCCCGGCTCGGTATAGGTAACTGTCAGCTCCACTTTGACGGGAAGCTCAGCATAAAGAATGGTCTCGGTAGAGGCGTCGGATACCACTTCGACCACCATCTCCTCCTTCAGGAAATCAACTCCCGTAATGAGATCGCGCGCAATGGGATGCTGCTCATAGGTCTCCTGATTCATGAAGATATAATCTTCCCCGTCTTTATAGAGGTATTGGTAGGGGCGACGTTCCACCCGCACATCTTCAAGCCGCTCCCCGATATTGAACCGGCGTTCGATAACGTAGCCGTTGACTACGTCTTTCAACTTCGTCCGCATAAAGGTGTTCCCCTTACCGGGCTTTACATGGAGGAACTCGATGCAGAAATAGAGTTTCCCGTCCATACGGATACAAGTGCCGTTTTTGATGTCTTGCGCATTAATCATAACAGACCTCCTTTTAAACTTTATTAAAACAGTTTTTCCGACGGCAAAAGTAAAATAAATTGGAAAATGTGCAAAAAAGATTAGGACAAAAAAGCCGATTCTTTTTTTTGTTCAAAAAAAACGCTATTTTTGCACTCCCTATTTTTCAGAATAATAACGAAAATCATAACGGCATGAAACGTACATTCCAACCATCGAACAGAAAGAAGGTGAACAAACACGGCTTCCGGGCCAGAATGGCCACCCCCAACGGCCGCCGCGTATTGGCCGCACGCCGAGCCAAAGGACGTAAACGGTTGACCGTCTCCGACGATTTCAACGGTTAGTCCCCTCTTTTGAAAGAGATAAAAGGAAGACCTTACCCTACGGCCTTCCTTTTTAGTTTTTAGCGATTCCTTTTTTATAATTTCCTTTTCTCCTGCCATGCCCGAATGCCCGCTGACCCTCTACGACCTGAATACCTTGGTGCGCAATAAGCTGCAAGCCGCCTTGCCCGACCGTTACTGGGTATGCGCCGAGGTGAGCGAGGCTCGGGAGAACGCTTCGGGCCACTGCTACCTCGAACTGGTGGACAAACTCTCCTCCACGAAGGAACTACGGGCTAAGGCACGGGCCATTATCTGGGCAACAGTCTACCGTCTGCTCAAAGGCTATTTCCGGGCGGAGACCGGCTCGGAGATTCTGCCGGGCATCAAAATTCTGGTACAGGTAAGCGTTGACTTTCACGAACTCTACGGCTATACCCTCACCATCCACGACATTGACCCCAACTATACCTTAGGTGACATGGCTCGGCAGCGGCAAGAGGTGCTGCGTAAACTGACCGAAGAGGGGATTATAGACCTGAACAAGGAGCTGGCCTGGCCGCTGCTGCCCCAACGTATCGCCGTCGTCTCTTCGCCTACCGCCGCAGGATACGGTGATTTCATCGACCAACTGCACCATAATCCCTACGGCTATCGCTTTTACACCACCCTCTATGCGGCCTCTATGCAGGGTCTTCGGGCGGAAGAGTCGATTATCGAGGCCTTCAACGCCATCTTTCGGAACGAAGAGGCATACGACGGAGTAGTCATCATCCGGGGCGGAGGGGCCACCTCCGAACTGAACTGCTTCGACAGCTACCCCCTGGCACAAAACATAGCTCAGTTTCCACTTCCGGTTATCGC
>JAJQIP010000141.1:10581-11341 GCA_021199145.1 Porphyromonadaceae bacterium
GACCGTCATCGACCGCATCGCCAATGTACGGGTAAAGACCCCGACCGCTGCCGCCGAATGGCTGATTGACCGAGCACAGGAGGCCGACCAAAGGAGGGTCGACCTGCAAAGCCGCCTCTCCGAAAAGATTCTCTACCGGTTGCAGGAGCAGCGGGGACACATCCGCCTCATCGGTATGAGGCTGCCCCGAGCCGTCGGCTACCATCTGGCGACCGCCAAGAACGACCTGACCCGTTTCCCCGACCGGCTGCGGCAAAGCACCGCTGCCCGCCTCCAACGGGAGCGACAACGCCTCGCCCTTTGGGCCGAGACGGTACGCCTCTCCTCTCCACAACTGATTCTCAAACGGGGATACTCCCTGACCCTTAAAGAGGGAAAAGCTGTGCGCTCGGCCGACGAACTTCACGTCGGTGACCGCATCATCACCCTCTTCGGAAAGGGGTCCCAAGAGTCCCAAATTGTATGATACCCACCATGAAAGAAAACGAAAAACCCACCTACGCCGAAGCTATCGCCGAACTGGAAAGCATCGTCGCCCACATCGAAGAGGAGAACTGTGAAATAGAGTCCATCCGAGAACTGACCCTCCGGGCCATGGAACTGCTAAAATATTGCCAAGAAAAGCTCTTCGAGACCGATGAGTCGCTGAAACAGCTGTTGGAGACACTGAACGAAAAGAAAGAACAGAGCGAAAAATAAGGATATTCCCCTTGCCCGATTTTTTAAATGGATAATATATAATAAGGTATAGGTATGGAAA
>JAJQIP010000139.1 GCA_021199145.1 Porphyromonadaceae bacterium
CCCATTGCTTTTATCGGTAAAAGCGTGGCAAAGATAGAGGATTTTTTCCACCTGCAAAACAAAAAACCTTTTTTTTTGCAAAAATCAGCATTTTCTTGGAAGAAGCCGACCGTTATACTAACTTTGCCACCTTAAGAACAAGACTATACCTGCTTATATGGAACTATCCTCTCTTACTGCCGTATCCCCTATTGATGGCCGCTATCAGGCGAAAACAGCCCCGCTTGCTGACTATTTCTCCGAATTTGCCTTGATTCGCTATCGGATACGAGTGGAAATTGAATATTTCATCGCCTTATGCGAATTGCCTTTACCGCAACTGCGGACCTTTGATGCCTCACGATTCGATTCCTTACGGGCTATTTATAAGGATTTCACATTATCCGATGCCGCCCATATCAAGGAAATCGAAGCGGTAACCAACCACGACGTAAAAGCTGTGGAATATTTTATCAAAGAGAAATTCGATGTCCTGGGAGGACTGGAAGGCTATAAGGAATTCATCCACTTCGGACTTACTTCGCAAGATATCAACAATACCGCCATCCCCCTTTCCGTCAAAGAAGCTCTCGAAAAGACATACTATCCACTGCTCGACAAACTCGTAGCGCAATGCCGCACGTATGCCGAAGCATGGAAAGATATCCCCATGTTGGCCAAAACGCATGGGCAACCTGCATCTCCTACCCGTTTAGGAAAAGAGATACAGGTCTTCGTTTATCGTTTGGAACAACAAATAGCCCTTTTGAAAACCATTCCCATCAGTGGAAAATTTGGGGGAGCGACAGGTAATTTCAACGCTCACCGCCTCGCCTTTCCAAGTTACGACTGGCCTGCTTTTGCACAGCGTTTCCTTCAGGAAAAATTGGGAATCGTACGGGAAAAGTGGACTACCCAAATATCCAACTACGACAATCTCGCCGCCCTCTTCGATGGCCTATGCCGCATCAATACCATCTTGATTGACCTCGACCGGGACATGTGGCAATACATCTCCATGGAATATTTCAAACAGAAAATCAAGGAGGGAGAGGTCGGGTCAAGTGCCATGCCTCACAAAGTCAACCCCATTGACTTCGAAAATTCTGAAGGGAATCTCGGACTTGCCAACGCCATTTTCAAACACCTCGCCACCAAACTGCCTGTCTCTCGCCTGCAACGCGATCTCACCGATTCTACGGTATTACGCAATATCGGTGTACCTCTCGGGCATACCCTCATCGCTCTGCAAAGTTCGCTCAAAGGTCTTGGCAAACTGCTTCTCAACGAAAAAGCCATCTACAACGATTTGGACAAGATGTGGAATGTCTGTGCCGAAGGCATACAGACAATCCTGCGGCGAGAGGGATATCCGAAACCCTACGAAACCTTGAAGGCCCTTACCCGCACCAACAATAAGATAGACGAAGCTGCTATTCACGCCTTTATCGACTCTCTCCAAGTGGACGAAGCCGTCAAAGAGGAGTTGCGAGCCATCACCCCGCACAACTACACCGGCTTTTGAGGAATATCAATAAAGGGGACCATAGGGATTTTCCTACAGAATCGATGTGCAGATTTTGGATTTTTTCAAGGGAAAAATTTGTGTGCTACGGGAAATTTCCCTATATTTGTCTTAGCCAATAAAGACAAAGTACAGATTGCGCCGTATTGGATTGGGAAACTCTTCAAATTATATGAAATACCGAGACAAGCTTTCTTTTCCAATGGCGGGCCACGCCCTTAGGGGTATGCTTAGCACGGTGGATTACAAAGGGAAAGGGGCACTCAAAACCTGTCATTCGGAGTTTCATCGCATCATACGGCGCAATCTTTTTTCTTTTTGAGAATGCACGGCTTTTACACGAAGTAATTCCAGCCTATCCTTCCTACCCTTCACAAGAAAATTTCCACATTACTCATCTTTCCCCGACGCTTTAGGGGTAGACGGGTTGTTTCCTTGCCTATGGGGACGATGGCGGTAATTCCGTCGGGAACGGTTTGTCCGCTCTTTTTCCTCCTTGGTAGAGGTCTCTGGGGTAGGAACGGAAGGGGCAGAGTTCCCTTGTCCACCCTTGTTTGACAATCCCTTGTCGTGACGATTCCCGTGAGAACTCCGTCTCCCCGATTTGTCCGTACGATTAGCAGACTGCCCTCTCCCTCCTGTACGTCGGGGACCTCCTGCCCCACGGGTGGGTCGAAGAGGAGATGAGACATCATAGGAAGGTGCTTCTCCCAACCCCTCTGGTAACGGCAACTTAGGAATTTCCCGTTCAAGGAATTTCTCGATATGCGAAAAACGCATCTGGTCATCGGGGGCGACAAAAGTTATGGCTTCACCTTCGGCATTGGCACGGGCGGTACGGCCTATCCGGTGAATGTAGTCCTCCGGGTCATGGGGAACGTCATAATTGATGACCAAAGCGATATCGGTTATATCAATTCCCCGTGCGACAATGTCTGTCGCCACAAGAATGTCAATCTTGCCGTTTTTATAATCGAGCATCACCTCTTCCCGTTGGGGCTGGTCAAGGTCAGAGTGCATGGCCCGGGCATTGTATTTCTTTTGACGGAGCATCGTGGTGAGTTGCTTCACCTTAAGCTTCGAAGAGGAGAAAATAATGGTCTTTCCTTTCACCCCTTGTGCGAAAAGGGCATGGATAATTCCCATCTTTTGGGGCTCATAACAGATATAGGCCGATTGATGTATCGATTCATTGGGTTTCGATATGGCTATGCTCACCTCAACGGGATTCCGTAAAATCTGCCGGGCAAGTTGCCGTATCTTGGGGGGCATGGTTGCCGAGAAGAGGAGGGTCTGCCGCTCTTTAGGCAAAAAAGAAGAAATCTGCATGATGTCGTCGTAAAAGCCCATGTCAAGCATGCGGTCTGCCTCATCCAACACCAAATACTCCACCCCCGACAAATCCATCTTGGTATTGAGCAGATGCGAAATAAGGCGTCCCGGAGTGGCAATCATCACATCGGCCCCCATTTGCAACCCCCGTTTCTGTTGGTCCCATTGCATACCGTCCCCACCGCCGGCCACGACAAAAGTCGAGATAGGCAAGAAATAAGAAAAGCCCTCAAACTGCATATCGATTTGCTGGGCCAATTCTCGTGTAGGTGCAATGACAACGGCTCTCACGCAGCTTTTGCCCGAAGGCTTGCGGGTCAACAGATTGAGTAGCGGCAATATATAGGCGGCGGTCTTTCCTGTTCCGGTCTGTGCACAGGCAATCACATCTTTTCCCTCTAAGACAACGGGAATGGTAGCCTCTTGTACAGGCGTAGTCTCCTTAAAGTTCATGGCGTCAAGCCCCTGCAAGACCTCAAATTCCAAATCTAATTCATCAAATTTCATATCGATTCGTTTTCACGGGGCAAAGATAGAAATAAATTCCATTCTTCACTTTTCCTCCTATCGTGTATTCGTCTCGAAAAGCCCGCTACATCACTCTTTCTTTTTTCGTGAAACTCAAACGGGTAACCTCCCCTATTTTTTTGGAAAAATCCTATGACAATTCTTTATCGATAACTTTAAAATACGATTTAATAT
>JAJQIP010000102.1:0-1489 GCA_021199145.1 Porphyromonadaceae bacterium
TTAAGTGTCAGATGAGGGGCCGAGCTGTTGCCGCCAGTGCCCGATAGTCACTCAAAAACTCTTTCCTCTCGGCTGCGGTGTAGTATTGTCCCTCCTCCATAAATCGTATATGAAAAACAGAGTCAAATATAAGTTTTTTGTTCTATAACGTTGTGTGTCTCCCTAAAATTTTTTAAATTTGAAAAGTTTTCTATTTGGATAACCTTAAAACAGATACTTATGTTCACACCCGAAGATTTAGAATTACTGAAACAAAAAGGAATTACAGAGAAGCAGATTCAAGAGCAGCTTCACTGTTTCGAGGCCGGATTCCCCTATTTGAAGTTGGAAGCTCCTGCCGGATTGGGAAATGGTATTTTATCGCTTGATGATACGGCGATAGAACATTATCTTGAAGTGTGGAACGAGTATGTGGCTACTAATCCCGTCATAGTGAAATTCGTTCCCGCCTCGGGGGCTGCCAGCCGCATGTTCAAAAATTTGTTTGAATTTGTGGATGCCTCGTATAGCGAGCCGACTACGGATTTCGAAAAGAAATTCTTTGCCGGTATCAAGAATTTCGCCTTTTATGCAGACCTCAATGCTGCCTGTCTTAAAAATGAAGGCAAAGATATTGACGCCTTGATTGCTGCTGGAAAATATAAGGAGATTGTGACCAACCTTCTTTCGGAAAAAGGTCTCAATTATGGTATGTTACCCAAGGGATTGCTCAAATTCCACCACTATCCCGATACCGATCGTACCGCCATGGAAGAGCATCTCGCCGAGGGAGCCATGTATGCCCGCAATGAGGCGGGGGATGTAAATGTGCACTTTACTGTATCGCACGAGCATTTGCCCCTCTTTAAGAAGGTTGTGGCCGATAAGCAGGCTGCGTATGAACAGGAATATGGAGTGAAATACCATATCAGTTTTTCGGAGCAGAAGCCATCGACCGATACCATTGCCGCTGATATGGAGAACAAACCTTTCCGGGACAAGGGCAAACTGCTTTTCCGACCTGGAGGACATGGAGCTCTCATTGAGAATCTCAATGATATTGATGCCGATGTCATCTTTGTCAAGAATATCGATAATGTCGTTCCTGACCGTATCAAACTGGAAACAGTGCGTTTCAAGAAGATTATTGGAGGAGTGCTTGTTTCACTGAAAAAACAGATTGATGCCTATGTCAACATGCTTGAAAGTGGCTCGTATACGATGGATGATGTACGGGAAGTCATCCTCTTCTTACAACAGCAACTTTTTACCCGCCATCCTGAAATCAAGAAGATGGAAGATGCCGAATTGGTAGTCTATTTGTTGAATAAGTTACGCCGACCTTTGCGTGTGTGTGGTATGGTAAAGAATGAAGGTGAACCGGGTGGCGGTCCGTTCTTGGTATATAACGAAGACGGGTCATTCTCTCCGCAAATTTTGGAAAGTTCGCAAATTGATTTAAAAAATCCCGAATCGAAAGCCATGTTTGACAAATCGACCCACTTCAATC
>JAJQIP010000102.1:1499-3537 GCA_021199145.1 Porphyromonadaceae bacterium
TTCAATCCTGTCGATTTGGTCTGTGCCATAAAAGACGGGAAGAACAAGAAGTATGATTTGCCCCTTTATGTTGATAAGAAAACCGGATTTATCTCCTTCAAATCGAAGAGTGGCAAGGATTTGAAAGCCCTTGAGTTGCCCGGTTTATGGAACGGGGCCATGTCGAACTGGAACACTTTGTTTGTCGAAGTGCCCATATCGACTTTCAACCCTGTCAAGACCGTGAATGATTTGCTCCGTGAACAGCATCAATAAAGGGCGACAGCTTTTTTATTTGCGGATATAAACGCATTTTTACGGGTTTTAAAAGAGACCAGTCGTATGGTTGTGGGGAAAAGCGTATCTTTGCGCGTAAGTAAACGATGATAACTATAAACCCTTTGGAAAATGGGAAAAGTCCTTATTATTGGAGCGGGGGGAGTGGCGACTGTGGCCGCCTATAAAGTGGCCAAAAATCCGGATGTCTTTACCGAGATTGTGATTGCCAGTCGCACGAAGTCGAAATGTGATGCCCTTGTGGAGGCTATAGGAAATAAAGCTATCCAGACGGCACAAGTAGATGCCGATGATGTGGAACAGTTGGTCGCTCTCTTTGAGCGTTTTCGTCCCGATATCGTGATGAATTTGGCTTTGCCATATCAGGATCTTACCATTATGGAGGCTTGTCTGCGCACAGGAGTCAACTATCTGGATACCGCTAATTATGAGCCTAAAGATGAGGCCCATTTTGAATACAGTTGGCAATGGGCTTACAGGGATCGCTTCGAGAAAGCGGGACTTACAGCCATTCTCGGTTGTGGGTTTGATCCGGGTGTGACGAGTGTGTATACGGCTTATGCCGCCAAACACCATTTTGATGAGATTCACTATCTTGACATTGTCGACTGCAATGCCGGTGACCATCATAAGCCATTCGCCACCAACTTTAATCCTGAAATTAATATTCGGGAAATCACACAAAAGGGACTTTATTGGGAGAACGGACAATGGATTGAAACCAAGCCACTTGAAATACATCGTCCGTTGAATTATCCCCATATTGGTGCACGGGAGAGTTACCTTCTCCACCATGAGGAGATTGAGAGTCTGGTCAAAAATTATCCCACTATCAAACGGGCCCGTTTTTGGATGACATTCGGTCAAGAATATCTCACCCATTTACGGGTGATACAGAATATCGGTATGGCTAGCATCAAGCCCATTAATTATAACGGGATGGAGATTGTACCGTTGCAATTCCTCAAAGCTGTATTGCCGAATCCTCAAGATTTGGGTGAGAATTATGAAGGGGAGACTTCCATAGGTTGTCGTATCCGTGGATTGAAAAATGGCGAAATGCACACCTATTATGTTTACAACAATTGTTCTCATCGGGCGGCCTATGAAGAGACCAGAATGCAAGGGGTAAGCTATACGACCGGTGTTCCTGCCATGATAGGGGCCATGATGTTCCTCAAAGGTATTTGGAGAAAGCCTGGGGTCTATAATGTCGAAGAGTTTGACCCGGATCCTTTTATGGAGCAGCTGAATAAACAGGGGTTGCCTTGGCATGAGTTGTTTGACATCGATTTGGAATTATAATTGGTGCAATTCCCGTAAAAAAGTGCGTTTTTCGCAAGAAATTTCCGTCAAAAAAGGACTTTTTATGAAAGTAGGAGATAAAGCCCCCGATGTATGGGGCGTAAACCAAGTAGGAAAAGAGATAAAGTGTAGTGATTACAAAGGTCGTAAAGTGGCTCTATACTTTTATCCCAAAGATAATACATCGGGTTGTACCGCTGAGGCATGTAGTTTGCGTAACGCTTATGACGCTTTACGTGCTGCGGGTTATGAAGTGATAGGGGTGAGTAAAGACAGTGAGGCTTCGCATCGTAAGTTTATCGAGAAATATTCCCTCCCGTTTGATTTGATAGCCGATACAGACACATCGCTTAACCAGGCATTCGGGGTATGGGGTGAAAAGAAGTTGTATGGCCGGGCTTACATGGGAACGCTTCGAACGACTTTTATCCTCAATGAGGAGGGCGTGGTTGAACGT
>JAJQIP010000025.1 GCA_021199145.1 Porphyromonadaceae bacterium
ATTCCAGCTTATTCGTTTCATTGATGATAATAATATCACCCTCGTGGTATGAAGCGACCTTGTCGTCTTCTTTACCGCAAGTGCCCGATTTCGTTTCACCGTTCTCCATATATATTGCTTTCAGCGAGGTCAGGCTGCAACAGGCAAATCAAGCAAGCCGGTTTGCCATCGCTTGCACTAACGTTCTATTTTTCAAGCAAAGATACATCATTTTTCTGTTTACGGTATTCCATATTACGTTTATTAGTTTCTATTTTTCCATATAAGAGAAAATCAGAATATAGTCATAGAAATATAGAATATCCGGTAATGTTCGAATCGAAATAACTTTGCGCGAAAAAGAGAAAACAATGAAAAGAAGGAAAATCGGGTCGGGTCTATTGCCCTCGTTGCTTTCAGCGAGGCTCGGCTGCGCCCGGCAGAGCCGGAAGCGAGCTTCCGCCCTGCTCTCGCTTGCGCTATCGTTCACCTTATGCATATCAACGGATTGTTGGTGCCAAACGCAGCTTTCATTACAGGATTGCTTAAGTTACGTCCTGAACAATAACCTGAAATTGAAGACAGCCCGGAATCAAGGGTTGCAGGCAAGGCAGGCCATAACTGAAAATCGCGCCAAACTTTTGCCGCAGCTCAATGGCTTTGCTTCGTTCGACGATAATTTCGAACCTCCTGTCAGCGCAACCGACCAAAGTGACAATGGCGCTCCTTACTACATTACACATACCTTGCAATACGCGGCAGGAATGGGCATACAGCTGAGCATGCCTCTCTACGACCAAACCTTGTTGACATCCATGCAATTGGTAAAACAAGCTTCAGAGATGAGCGTCTTGCAAGAAGAAAAGGTAAGCGAAGATTTGCTTGAGAATACGGCAAAGATGTACTTTATGGCTCAGGTAACCCATGAACAGATTTCGTTGATTGAAAAAAACATTCAAAGTCTCACGGAATTACGAGATCAGACATACGCCTTGGGAGAGAACGGAATGGCATTGGAAGTCGATCTGCAGCGAGTGGATTTGAACCTGAGCAGGCTGAGAACATCCAAGGACAATGCCATGCTCATGCTTCAACAGCAATATAATTCGCTGAAATACATAATGGATTATCCGGCAGAAAAGGATTTTTCCGTCACTGACGTAGATATATCCCAAATCCAACAGACAAAGGCGTATGGCATGTCATACGACCTGCCCGAACTGAAATTGCTCAGGCAAAGCGTGAAGATGGCAGCAACTCAACTGCAAATGACAAAACACGGCTATATCCCCTCGCTCTCCCTGACGGGATTCCTGCAATGGAATGCGTGGACGGGCGACCTGAAACGTTGGGGAAGCGGCTATCCCGACAATAAATTGTGGGACTCCTACGGATTGGGGGTGTCTTTGCGGATACCTATATTCGACTCGTTGGACAAACGCTCCAAAATAAGAAAAGGAAAACTGGATGTTGCCAATGCAGAACTGGAATTGCAAGATACCCAACGTGACATGCAGGTTCAGTACGACAATGCCCTGAACGAACGCGCCAGTGCCTTGCAAAACTATCAACGCGAAAAGGAGGCATACGAGCTTGCGCAAGAAGTATATAACGTAACTTCTGACCAATACACGGAAGGGGTTGCTACGATGACTGCCGTACTTCAAGACCAAATGAATGTAAATCAGGCGATGTCGGGCTATCTGGATGCTTATCTCAGTTATCGGCTGGCAAATCTTGCCATACTTAAACTTTCAGGACAATTAAATAATCTGTTAAAATGAAAAATAGGAAACCAACAAAGTGTGTCATGACTCTTGTAAGCCTGGCCCTCATCGGATGGGGAATTTTTGAAGGCATTCGCGTGTTTGTGGATCATAGTGAAAACGAAACCAGCGATGACGCGCAGATCGAGCAATACATATCCCCCGTCAACGTGCGTGCCACCGGGTATATTCAAAGAATTTGCTTTACCGAGCACCAGCATGTGAAAAAAGGAGATACGCTGCTGGTGCTTGACCAACGAGAATATGCTTTGCAACTCCGCCTTGCCGAAGCGACGCTGAAAGACGCAATAGCGGGAGACACTGTCCTTGGTGCAACCATCAGCCGCACGCGGTATAGCGCATTGATGGTGGATAACAGTGCCGAAGAACTGGAAATCAGAATCAAGCAATTGGAAAAAGACGTGCGACGTTACCAAAACCTTGTGGAAAAAAAGGCCGCGACAGCATTGCAACTCGAACACATGCAAGTGGAACTGGATGCCACACGGCAAGAGTTGGCCTCGGTACTAAGACAGAAAGAAGTCGCCAACACGAGCGTGAAGGAAGCCAGCCTGCGCACCGGGTCTATGGAAGCGGCGCGGGAAAAGGCGGAGGCCTCTCTCGAACAGGCCAGACTGAACTATTCATACACAGTGGTTCTTGCTCCGTGTGACGGCCAGGTGGGAAGAAGAGCCATAGAGGAAGGGCAGTTCATACCGGCCGGAACGGTTATTACCGACATCATCCCCGAACGCGAGAAATGGGTAATAGCCAATTTCAAGGAGAAACAAACCGGGAACCTTTATGTGGGGCAGAAAGTCAGCATGACCGTCGATGCCATCAAGGGGCGTGCCTACGAAGGACATATTACCCACATCGCGGGTGCCACAGGCAGTAAATTCTCCAACGTGCCTACTGACAACAGCGCGGGCAACTTTGTGAAGATTCAACAACGTGTTCCCGTCCGCATTGCCTTTGACGGACTTGCCATGGAAGATTACAACCAAATGGCTGCCGGCATGATGGTAGTGGTAAAAGCCCATAAGTAAGATGAAAGAAGCAACGGCATATTTTGAGAATCCGGTATTTCGCTCCCGGGTTCCCAAGTGGGCATCCACACTCTTGCTGCTCATCCTGTTTATGCCCATTATGACGTGTGGATCGATGTATAGTTCGGTTTCGGCCGACACGATCGGGGCATTGCAGCTTTGGTCAGAAGATTTTACCTTCTGTTCCTTGTGCGGAATGGTAGGCACGTGTGCTGCCGCTCCTTTATTTTACAAGGTGTCGTGCATCCGCCGCCACCGTCTGATGTTTCTGATGGGATTCGGCCTGTGGATTATATTGGGAGAAATTTGCTTGCGTACCGAAAATATCTTCCTGCTCTGCTTTTGCAACATCATTTTCGGTGCTTTGCGCCTGCTGCTCATGGCGGTGAACTTTGCCACTTTTGCCCGTCTGCTGCTCCGGCGCGATTTCCGATACATGTTAGGGCCGGCAGGTGACGGACGCACGACGCGGCAATGGGATGAAGTGGAAAAAGCGAAGTCGGCTATGGTTCCCATGGCCAATTTCTATTTTATGACTATAGCGACAGCGGGCATCGGCCTGAGTTCTTGGTTTGCCAACTGGCATATATGGTCGGAAGTGCCCCGGCTTTGGAATATGATATTGGCTATCCTGATGTTGCTGATTTTCTTTATGGAAAGGCCACGAGGATGGGAGGACGTGGATGAATCGGCCATGTCGCCCGATGACGCTCCCTTGATTCCCGACGGGCGGTGCCCGT
>JAJQIP010000146.1 GCA_021199145.1 Porphyromonadaceae bacterium
TGCTCCATGTAGGGAAGGAAAACGTCAACAAGATAACCGCCAATTTTGAAGTGGAAATCACCTCTATTCTTGGCTTCAAACCGGCCGAGTCGGGACAAGAACTATACGACAATGTATTCGGTAAAGATGCGGTAAAGAGTGAAGAAGAGTTCACATCTAAAATACGGGAAATGTTGGTGGCTCAAATGCAACCTGAAAGCGATTACAAGTTCAGCCTTGATGCCCGAGCCGCCCTGGAAAAGAAAGTCGGAGAAATAGAGTTGCCCGACGCTCTTTTGAAACGTTGGTTGTCCGTAACGAATGAAAACAATACGGAAAAGGCTATAAATATAGATGAAGAATATGCCAAGATGATTCCTGACTTGAAATGGAGTCTTATCAAGGAAGAAATCGTGAAGGAATTTGAGATAAAGGTCGAAGATGCCGATATCCTTGAAGTGGCCAAGACTGCGACCCGTAATCAATTCTCCCAATATGGAATGATGAATGTCCCGGCCGACACCCTTGAAAAATATGCTTCGGATATGTTGAAAGACAAGAAGGTTGCAAGTAATATGGCCGACCGTGCTATCGAGGAAAAGGTAATGTCAGTCATCAAAGAGCACGTTACTTTGAACGAGAAAAAGGTTTCGATAGAAGATTTCTATAAGATGTTTGAAGGAAAATAATCGGGCATCGTTTATTTTCACAAGCATTTAATTATAAGCTATCTATACATAATAAATCTCATTATTTTTTCTCCCTTCAAATTACAAAATTTGCGGAGAAAGGAATTCTTTATATCTTTGTTTGAGAAGAAAATATAAAAACTATAAACTGTTTTATATATGACGGATGATTTCAGAAAATATGCGGTAAAGCATTTGGGGATGAACAGCCTTGAACTGGACAAATATATTGACGTTACAAGTAGCTACATTTCTCCAACGATTATTGAAGAACGTCAATTAAATGTGGCGCAGATGGACGTTTTCTCCCGTTTGATGATGGATCGCATCATCTTTTTGGGAACTCAAATCGATGAATATGCCGCCAATGTCATACAAGCGCAATTATTATATCTCGATTCATCTGATGCGGGAAAAGATATATCCATATACCTCAATACTCCGGGAGGCAGTGTGTATGCAGGGTTGGGCATTTACGACACTATGCAATATATTGCGAGTGATGTTTCAACGATTTGTACAGGTATGGCCGCATCGATGGGGGCCGTGTTATTGGTTGCCGGTGCCACGGGCAAACGGTTTGCCTTACAGCATTCAAGGGTAATGATACATCAACCGATGGGCGGTGCACAGGGACAGGCATCGGATATAGAAATCACGGCCCGTGAAATACAAAAACTGAAAAAGGAACTCTATACAATCATTGCCACTCATTCGGGAAAATCGTACGAGCAAATTGAAAAAGATTCAGACCGTGATTATTGGATGACTTCCGCTGAAGCGAAAGAGTACGGTATGATAGATGATATCCTTATCCGTTCGAAAAAATAATGGCAAAAGAAACAGAAAAGAGAAGATGCTCTTTTTGCGGTAGGACTGAACAGGAAATCGGATTTCCTTTGTTTATCGGTTATAACGGATGTATCTGTGCCGATTGCGCAGAGCAGACCGCCATTGCCATTGCCGAATTGAAACGAAAGGTATCAAAACCTTCGTTTGAAATCGAATCGTTGCCTAAGCCTAAAGAAATAAAAGAGTTCCTCGACCAGTATGTCATCGGTCAGGATGATGCAAAGCGTTATCTTTCAGTTGCAGTCTATAATCATTACAAACGGTTGGGACAATACAAAGAGGGAGAGAATAACGATGTCGAAATAGAAAAATCGAACATCATCATGGTCGGTCGTACGGGAACGGGTAAAACTCTATTGGCTAAGACAATAGCGAGATTACTTAAAGTGCCTTTCACCATCGTTGATGCCACTGTACTCACTGAAGCCGGTTATGTCGGTGAAGATATAGAGAGTATTTTGACCCGATTGTTGCAGGTGGCAAATTATGATGTAGCCGCTGCTGAACGGGGGATTGTATTCATAGATGAAATAGATAAAATCGCACGGAAAAGCGATAATCCTTCGATAACCCGTGATGTAAGCGGAGAGGGAGTGCAACAAGGCTTATTGAAACTTCTGGAAGGGTCGGTTGTAAATGTTCCCCCACAAGGAGGCCGCAAGCATCCTGAACAAAAAATGATACCTGTCAATACGAAAGATATACTTTTTATCTGCGGCGGCGCTTTTGACGGAATAGAAAAAAAGATTGCCATGCGCTTAAACACAAAGGTAGTAGGATATGGCGTTGACAGGAAACAGGAAATCATTGACCGAGAGAATCTGTTGCAATACATTGCTCCACAAGATTTAAAATCGTATGGATTGATTCCAGAAATCATAGGGCGTTTACCCATTCTTACGTATCTCGACCCACTGGACAAAAAAGCCTTAAGACAGATTTTGACGGAGCCGAAAAATTCACTTATCAAGCAGTACATCAAGATTTTTAAAATGGATGGAATCGAACTCTCTTTTGAGGAAGAGGCGCTTGATTTCATGGTAGATAAATCCATTGAGTTCAAATTAGGGGCACGAGGATTGCGTTCCATTGCTGAAGCCATCATGATAGATGCCATGTTTGAAATGCCATCCACAAAATGCGAATCTTTACATATCACACGGTCATACGCAGAAGAAAAATTGAAAAAAGCCAATCTGCACGCCTTAT
Organism: Porphyromonadaceae bacterium; assembly: GCA_021199145.1. Taxonomy (GTDB): domain Bacteria; phylum Bacteroidota; class Bacteroidia; order Bacteroidales; family UBA11471; genus Caccoplasma. Next base: position 2,730 of record JAJQIP010000146.1, read on the forward strand.
TACAAAAATAAAAGAAGGCACTTGTACAATAAAAGAATATTTGTAAATTTGTTATAAGCAAATAGACTTAAAAAGTATCGTTGACTAATATCTATTTTTAAACGAGCGACTTATGGCAACTAAAAGCGATTTGACCGCAGCTTTGAAAAAGCATTTCGGTTTCGACACTTTCAAAGGTAACCAAGAGGCGATCATAAAAAATCTGCTTGCAGGCAACGACACCTTTGTATTAATGCCGACAGGAGGGGGTAAATCGTTATGTTACCAGTTACCATCCCTCTTATTGGAGGGCACGGCTATTGTCATATCGCCCTTGATTGCCTTGATGAAGAATCAAGTCGATGCTATGCGCAATTTTAGCGAAGAGGACGGAATCGCCCATTTTATCAACTCGTCTTTGAATAAAGCCGCCATAGATTTGGTGAAAGAAGATATCCTCTCGGGAAAGACAAAACTCCTTTATGTAGCCCCTGAATCACTCACCAAAGAGGAAAATATCGAATTCCTGAAGCAAGTCAAAATTTCGTTTTATGCGGTTGACGAAGCCCATTGCATTTCGGAATGGGGACATGACTTCCGTCCTGAATATCGTCGTATACGACCAATTATCAACGAGATAGGTTCAAGGCCCTTAATAGCTCTTACAGCTACGGCGACACCGAAAGTCCAGCATGACATACAAAAAAATTTAGGAATGGTCGATGCGGCTGTTTTCAAATCGTCGTTCAATCGTCCGAATCTATATTATGAAGTAC
>JAJQIP010000041.1 GCA_021199145.1 Porphyromonadaceae bacterium
CCGGGCCGCTACTTTGGCGACCCTTCTGCACTAAATACACGACTGCCGCACCTCTACCGGACTTCCTGTCATTGGAATTTCCTGCAATCACCGGGGTGATGAGCGTCTGACCTGTATTGCCGACCCGTATGTCGAGGCGGTGATTCGGGCCGGAGGGGTTCCGTTGCTTTTGCCTGTCACTACCGACCCTGCGGTGTGGCGGAGTGTCGTCGTCCGTCTTGACGGATTGTTGCTTACAGGGGGTGGGGACTTTTCGGCGGCTGTGATGGGGAACTTGATTTCCCCGTTAGCCGCTTGTACGGATGCGGAACGGGATGTGTCGGAGTCTCTCCTTTTGCGTCTGGCCTTGCAACGTCAGCTTCCGGTCTTCGGCATTTGCCGGGGGCTCCAACTTATGAATCTGGTTTTGGGCGGTACGATTTATCAGGATTTGCCTTCGGAATATCCGAAAGATTTGTTGACCCATTCCCAAAAAGAGGATAAGCGGCGGCCGGTACATGAGGTCTCTTTGGCCGAGGGGTCCCTGCTATTGAAATTGTCGGGGAAGAATACCTTGCGGGTCAACTCCTTGCACCATCAGGCGGTAGACAGAGTCGCCCCCTCTCTGCGTGTCTCGGCCGTTGCACCGGATGGGGTGCTGGAGGCGATAGAGAGTCCGTATTATCCTCTATATGGGGTGCAATGGCATCCGGAACAGCTTTTGGCAGGGGGTGACGTTTCCGCTTTACGGCTGTTTTCCTATTTGGTGGAAGAGGCCCGATTGTACCGGCAGGTCCGGACTTTTCATGAGAAATATATTTCGTTGGATTCCCATTGTGACACGCCGATGTTCTTCCCGGAGAGAATTGAAATAGGCCGGCGGGACTCCCGTCTGAAAGTGGATTTGCCGAAAATGGAGGCGGGAGGCCTCGATGCGACTTGTATGGTGGCTTATCTTCCGCAGGGGAGGCGGGATGCGGAGGGGTGCGCTGCCGCAACAGCCCAGGCCGATGCGACATTGGACGAATTATCGACCCAAATCGCGAAGAATGTCGAACGGGTGGAACAGGCGTTTGTGGCGGATGATGTCGCCCGCTTGAAGGCGATGGGGAAGAAGGCCATTTTCATGGGAATAGAAAACGGTTATGCGATAGGTCGTGATATTTCCAATGTGGAACGGTTCCGGCGGAAAGGGGTCGTGTATATGACCCTCTGCCATAATGGGGATAATGATATTTGCGATTCGGCGAAGGGGGAGAATGAACATAACGGACTAAGTCCTTTTGGCCGGAAGGTGGTACGGGAGATGAATCGTGTGGGCATGATGGTTGATTTGGCTCATGCCGGTGAGAAGAGTTTCTATGATGCGTTGGAGGTAAGTCGTACGCCGATTGTCTCGACGCACTCCTCGTGTCGGGCTTTGTGTGACCATCCCCGTAATCTGACGGATGACCAGATACGTTCCCTTGCGGCGAAAGGCGGTGTCATTCAGATATGCCTGTACGAAGGTTTTCTCGTGAAGGACGGCAAATCTTCGATAGAGGATATTGTGGCCCATATTGACCATGTCGTGGCGTTGGTAGGTGTTGATTATGTCGGTATCGGTTCCGATTTTGACGGAGGAGGGGGCATTCCCGGCTGTGATACGGCGGAGGAGTTGATGCATATTACAAAAGCCTTGTTCCGTAAAGGATATACGACGGATATGCTCCAAAAGATATGGGGCGGGAATTTCTTACGGGTGATGCGACAGGTGCAGGCGGCGGCTGAATAAAAATATAGGGTCCGTCGGCTATTTTCCGGAAAATCCTTTATCTTTGAGTCCTTAAACAGATGCCCTCATGCGACGGTTCGCTTCTCTTTTTTTGTGGGTAGGATTTCTTGTAGGAATCTCCTTGATGGTTTCTTGTCGTCACTCTGCAGCGAAGGATTCCGGCTCGCAAGAGGCTGTGCGTCAGACCTTCGTCCCTACTTTTAATGCCGATTCTTCCTTCGCTTATATAGAACGTCAGGTGGCTTTTGGCCCTCGGGTGCCGAACACGGCGGCACATCGGGAGGCTTCGGCTTTTCTCTCCGCCGAATTACGCCGTCATGGGGCGCAGGTAACGCTGCAGGAATTTCAGGCCACGGCATATGACGGCACACTATTGGAGGCGTGTAATATTATCGCTTCGTTTTTCCCGGAGAAGAGCCATCGCATACTCCTTTTTGCCCATTGGGACTCCCGCCCGTATGCGGACAATGACCCGCAGCCACAGAATCATCGGACTCCTATTGATGGGGCGAACGATGGAGCCAGCGGGGTGGCCGTTTTGCTGGAGATAGCTCGGCAAATACAGGCTCATGCACCTAAAGTGGGAGTGGATATCTTCTTCTTTGACGTTGAAGATTACGGGAAACCCTATTTTTCTACTTCCCCGGATAGAGGAGACACCTGGGCATTGGGGGCGCAGTATTGGGCGAATAATCCGCACGACCTTGCTTATAGAGCCGATTATGGGATTTTGCTCGACATGGTGGGCGGAAAGGGGAGCCGTTTTGCCAAAGAGGGCTTTTCCCTGCGACAAGCACCTAACATAGTGGATAAGGTGTGGAATGCCGCCAGGGTATTGGGCTATGGTGACTATTTTGTCGATATGCGGGGCGGATTTATCGATGATGACCATATATATGTAGGCCGTCGTGTGCCGAGTATCGACATTATCGCCTACGATGAGGAAAACGGTTTTGTACCGCAATGGCATACGCTTGACGATACGATGGAGTATATTGACAAGGCTGTTCTCGAAGCGGTAGGACAGACGTTGTTGTGGGTCATCTATAACGAATAGGAAGGGTTGGACTATGCAGACTATAAATGAGATACAGGACGAAATCATCGAAGAGTTCTCCGCTTTTGAGGACTGGATGGACAAATATGCCCTATTGATAGAGTTGGGCAATTCTTTACCGGAGTTTGACGAGAAGTATAAGACAGAGAACAACCTCATTGAGGGCTGTCAGAGTCGGGTATGGCTGCATGCCGACTATCGTGACGGAGTCGTCTCTTATCAGGCTTGGAGCGATGCCGTTATTGTAAAGGGTATCGTATCGTTGCTAATTAAAGTGTTGTCGGGACATACCCCCCAGGAAATTATCGAAACCCCGCTCTACTTTATTGAACGAATCGGTCTCATGGAGCATCTGTCGCCGACTCGGTCGAACGGGTTGACGGCTATGCTGAAACAGATGGGACTTTATGCGGTGGCGTTCAAAATGAAAAGCGATAAGTAATATAAAGCTAAACTAAAAAACTATGTTTAAAAATCAACCTAAGGGTTTGTACGCTCTGGCTCTTGCGAACACGGGGGAGCGTTTCGGCTACTACACGATGTTGGCCATTTTCCTGTTGTTTATTCAGGCGAAATTCGGCTTTAGTGCGGCGGTAGCGACTCAAATTTATTCCATTTTCCTGGCGGCGGTCTATTTCATGCCGTTGTTCGGTGGTATTCTCGCCGATAGAATCGGATTTGGAAAATGCGTTACGTTGGGTATCCTTGTGATGTTTGCCGGCTATTTTTGTTTGGCGATTCCAACGGGTGTCGATTGGGTGGGAAAAGCCACGATGTTCGGTGCCTTGGCTCTTATTTCTATAGGTACGGGCCTATTTAAAGGGAATTTGCAGGTCATGGTGGGAAATCTTTATGATAACCCGAAATACGCTTCGAAACGGGATGCCGCATTCAGCCTTTTCTATATGGCCATCAACATTGGCGCTATGTTCGCCCCTTCAATGGCGAAGAGTGTGACCAACTATTTCCTGAAGCAGAACGGACTCTTTTACGATGCGGGTCTCCCGTCGTTGGCCCACCAGTGTCTGAACGGTGCATCAGGGGAGGTAATCGAAAAATTGTCAACGCTTGCCTCGCAGATGCCGGGGGCTGCCGGGATGGATATGACGTCGTTCAGCACTCTCTATATCGAGAAGTTGTCCAATGCGTATAATTATGGCTTTGCGGTAGCTTGCATATCCCTTGTTTTCTCGGTTATCATCTATTACGCCTGCCGTTCGTGGTTTAAGCATGCCGATGTCAATGCCCGCCAGGAGTCGGGAAACAAAGCCGTGGAGACGCATATGGTCGAAGAACTTACGCCGCAGCAGTCTCGGAGCCGTATTACGGCCCTCCTGCTTGTCTTTGCCGTAGTGGTTTTCTTCTGGATGGCCTTCCACCAAAACGGTGCCACGATGACTATTTTTGCCAGGGATTATACCTCGAGCATCGCCCACGGGTTTACCCGGATTGGCTTCAATATTTGGGGATTGGTACTGATTGCAATTTCAATATACACTCTTTTCAGCACTTTTCAGGCAGCGTTGCTCCGGACGAAGGTGATTCTGGGGGTAATTACGTTGGCCTTGTGGGGTGGCGTTGCGGCGATTTATCTTTCCATGCCGACTGAGGTTGCGCTACTGCCCTCCGATTTCCAACAGTTCAATCCTTTCTTTGTAGTGGCTCTCACTCCTGTTTCCTTGGCTATTTTCGGATTCCTCGCATCGAAGGGTAAAGAGCCTTCGGCACCTCGGAAGATAGGGTTGGGGATGTTGGTGGCGGCACTGGGCTTCTTGATTCTTACTATAGGTTCGTGTGGCTTGATGTCTCCAAGGGAGTTGCATGGAATGGTAAGTGATGTGTTGGTCTCTCCCAACTGGCTTATCTCGACCTATCTTGTGCTGACATTTGCTGAATTGCTGCTCTCTCCGATGGGCATCTCCTTTGTCTCGAAAGTGGCGCCTCCCAAATATAAAGGGGTGATGATGGGGTGTTGGTTTGCGGCTACGGCGGTGGGGAATTACCTCGTTTCAATACCCGGACTCCTTTGGGACAAACTTCCCTTGTGGGGGATATGGACACTCCTTATTACGCTCTGTCTGTTGTCGGCTCTGTTCATCTTCTCGGTGATGAAGAAACTAGAATCCGCCACAAAATAGCCTTGTTTTCCTCTATGCAGAAAGTCCGCCGACTCATAAGTCGGCGGACTTTCTGTTATTCAAAGAGCGAATGCTGTTCTACGCCCAATAACCGGAATGTCTGGCGGTGATAGGGGGTCACTCCGTATTGAAGGATAGCGGCTCGGTGGTCACGGGTGGGATAACCCTTGTTTTTGTTCCATCGATAGTGGGGATACTCCTCGTGCAACCGTTTCATGTAGTCGTCCCGATAGGTTTTGGCGAGGATGGAGGCGGCCGCAATGGAGAGAAATCTCCCATCCCCTTTTATTTCGCAAGAGTAAGGGATGTCCCGATAGGGGGTAAAATGATTCCCGTCGATGAGAAGGGCTTCCGGAGCTATTTTTAAGGCGTCAAGGGCTCGGTGCATAGCTAAGAAAGAGGCGTTGAGAATGTTTATTTTGTCAATCTCTTCAGGGGTTGCTATTCCTATGGCCCATGCCAAGGCACTCTGCTCGATGACGGGGCGTAAGGTATAACGCTGTTTCTCCGATAGCTGCTTGGAGTCGTTGAGCCGCTCGTCCCGAAAAGTGGGTGGCAATATTACCGCAGCGGCGTAGACGGCTCCGGCCAAACAACCTCGTCCGGCTTCATCGCATCCGGCTTCAAGACGACCTTCTATTTTATAAGGGAGTAACATAGGCGTAGCCCTTTCTTGTTACAAAGATAAAAGTTTCTTCCTAATCTCTTTTTCGGTCGCCTTTTGAATAGGACGATAAAGGGAGAGGAAGAAATAGGAACGCCTAAAGTTTATTTTGCCGAAATCTCCCTGTGTGCGAAGGTTTGCTTGTGTAAAATATCTGGATTTTTGTTTGCTAGTTAGAAATTTAGTCGCTATCTTTGCTGCGTTTTTCGCCTCTAATTTTGCGAGGCTACTTATAGTATGCTGAAAATGAAGTGTGTACATAGGTAGCGGCAGCGGGAATAAAGGCGGAAACAGACGAGTAAAGAAGAAAGTTAAAAAATTAAAAAAATCAAAGATGCCTACAATTCAACAATTAGTAAGAAAAGGGCGGACTGTTTTAAAAGACAAAAGTAAATCATTAGCACTCGATTCTTGTCCCCAAAGACGTGGCGTGTGTGTGAGGGTGTATACGACAACTCCTAAAAAGCCTAACTCTGCTATGCGTAAGGTGGCCCGTGTGCGTTTGACCAATGGCAAGGAGGTGAACTCCTATATTCCGGGAGAAGGCCATAACTTGCAGGAGCACTCCATCGTATTGGTACGGGGTGGCCGTGTCAAAGACCTTCCCGGTGTGCGGTATCATATTGTACGGGGAACATTGGATACAGCGGGTGTGAATGGGCGTACGCAACGTCGCTCGGTATATGGAGTCAAGAAACCGAAAGCTGGAGCTACAAAGAAATAGAATATTATTATAGTCTGGTTCAGGTTGAGTAAACGATGCCGGTGGGTACCGTTGAAGATGCGAAAAGCAACCAAAAACAATAATTTAAAACATAATGAGAAAAGCAAAACCTAAGAAACGGGTTGTCTTACCCGACCCCGTATTCAATGACGTAAAGGTTACCAAGTTTGTCAATCACTTGATGTATGACGGCAAGAAAAGTATTGCCTATACTATATTTTATACCGCTTTGGATACTGTAAAGGAAAAGCTTTCGAAGGAAGAAAAGTCCGCCCTTGAAATCTGGAAAAAGGCGTTGGACAATATTACCCCTCAAGTGGAAGTAAAATCCCGCCGGGTTGGCGGTGCTACATTCCAGGTCCCGACTGAAATCCGTCCTGACCGTAAAGAATCTCTTTCTATGAAAAATTTGATACAATATGCTCGCAAAAGAGGCGGCAAGACGATGGCTGAGAAATTGGCCGCGGAGATTGTCGATGCCTATAATGAGCAAGGCGGTGCGTTTAAACGGAAAGAGGATATGCACAAGATGGCCGAGGCTAACCGGGCATTTGCACATTTCAGATTTTAATCTTATTGAAGGAGACTGATTCATGTCGAAGGCTGACGAACAACTGAATCTTACAAGAAATATCGGCATCATGGCTCATATTGATGCCGGGAAAACGACTACTTCGGAACGGATTCTATTCTATACCGGTCTGACCCATAAAATCGGAGAGGTGCACGATGGTGCCGCTACGATGGACTGGATGGAACAGGAACAGGAACGGGGTATAACGATTACTTCAGCGGCTACGACCACATGGTGGATTTTCGCGGGTGATAAATATAAAATAAATCTGATTGATACTCCGGGGCATGTCGATTTTACGGCGGAGGTGGAGCGTTCCTTGCGGGTACTGGATGGAGCTGTGGCTACATTTTGTGCGGTGGGGGGCGTGGAGCCTCAGTCAGAAACGGTATGGCGCCAAGCTGACAAATACAATGTGCCTCGTATCGGTTATGTGAATAAGATGGACCGTTCGGGTGCCAACTTCTTTGAAGTGGTACGCCAGGTGAAAGATATATTGGGCGCTAATCCCTGTCCCGTACAGATTCCTATCGGAGCGGAAGAGACGTTCAAAGGGGTGGTCGATCTTATTGAAATGAAAGCCATTTATTGGCATGATGAGACTTTGGGTGCTGACTATTCGACGGAAGAGGTGCCGGCTTCTTTGTTGACCGAGGCTGAAGAGTGGCGAGATAAGATGCTGGAAAAAATCGCCGAGTTTGATGATGTCGTGATGGAGAAATATTTTGAAGATCCATCGACCATTACAGGCGATGAGATACGCACGGCATTGAGAAAAGGTACCTTGAAAATGGCCATTGTCCCGATGTTATGCGGCTCTTCCTTCAAGAATAAAGGGGTTCAGACGCTGTTGGATGCCGTTTGTGCCTATCTCCCCAGTCCGGAAGATACCCCCGCAATTGTCGGTCATGCACCGGATGACCCCGATGTAGAGTTGTCGCGTAAGCCGATTTTTGAAGAAAAGATGTGTGCTCTTGTCTTTAAGATTGCTGTTGACCCCTATGTAGGCCGTCTCTGTTACTTCCGTGTCTATTCGGGTGAAATTCCTTCAGGCTCTTATGTCTTCAATTCACGTTCAGGAAAGAAGGAGCGTGTGTCACGTCTCTTTCAAATGCATTCCAACAAGCAGAATCCTAAAGAGGTGATAGGGTGTGGCGATATCGGAGCCGGTGTAGGATTTAAAGATATTCGTACGGGGGATACCCTGTGTGCTGAAGATGCTCCTATTGTATTGGAAGCAATGGATTTTCCCGCTCCTGTCATTGGTATCTCTGTTGAGCCTAAAACCCAGAAAGATATGGACAAACTCAGCCTCGGTTTGCAGAAACTGGCTGAAGAAGATCCTACTTTCACGGTCAAGACCGACGAAGATACGGGCCAAACAGTCATTAGCGGTATGGGTGAACTCCACTTGGAAATCATCATTGACCGTCTAAGACGTGAATTCAAGGTCGAGTGTAACCAAGGCCGTCCGCAAGTCGCTTATAGGGAGTCTATCACCAAGGCTGTTGAATTACGGGAGGTCTATAAGAAACAGACAGGCGGTCGGGGTAAATTTGCGGATATTATCGTCCGGGTTGAACCTGCCGATGAAAGTTTTGAGGGAAATGGCCTTCAATTTGTCGATGAGGTAAAAGGTGGAAATATTCCTAAAGAATTTATCCCTTCCATACAAAAAGGATTTACCACAGCCATGAAGAATGGCGTGCTGGCAGGCTATCCGCTTGACAGGTTGAAAGTAGTGGTCCTTGATGGTTCTTACCACCCTGTGGACTCTGACCAACTTTCGTTTGAGATTTGTGCAATCCAGGCCTTTAAGAAGGCGTGTGAAAAAGCTAAGCCTGTGTTACAGGAGCCTATCATGAAAATTGAGGTGGTAACACCTGAAGAGAGCATGGGCGATGTCATTTCGGATCTCAATAAACGGCGTGGACAGGTAGAAGGAATGGAATCGAGTCGTTCGGGAGCCCGTATAGTGAAGGCGAAAGCTCCGTTGGCCGAAATGTTCGGTTATGTGACGGCCTTGCGGACAATAACTTCAGGCCGGGCCACTTCGACAATGTCGTTCTCCCATTATGCGGAAGTAAGTACGCAAATCGCCAAACAGGTACTTACGGAAGTACAAGGCCGTATAGATTTATTGTAAATATAGAATAGAAACAACCCCAATATGATGGATCAAAAAATTAGAATCAAACTCAAATCTTACGATCATAACCTCGTCGACAAATCGGCCGAGAAGATTGTTAAGACGGTAAAGGCGAGTGGTGCCGTGGTAAGCGGTCCTATACCTCTTCCCACTCACAAACGTATTTTTACGGTAAACCGTTCGACGTTTGTGAACAAAAAATCGAGAGAGCAATTTGAACTTTCCTCGTTCAAACGGCTTATCGATATTTACAATTCTACAGCCAAAACGGTGGATGCTCTCATGAAACTTGAGTTGCCTAGCGGAGTGGAAGTAGAAATTAAAGTTTAGTATGATTTGATTTAAAAAACTATAGAGAAATGCCAGGATTATTAGGAAAAAAAATCGGAATGACATCCGTTTTCAGTGCCGAGGGAAAAAATATTCCATGCACTGTTATCGAAGCAGGTCCTTGCGTGGTTACTCAAGTGAAAACCGTTGAAGGAGACGGGTATGAAGCCGTCCAAGTGGGTTTTATCGATAAAAAGGAGAAACACACTACAAAGCCTGAAATGGGACACTTTCAGAAAGCCGGAGTAACCCCGAAAAGACACTTGGCCGAGTTCAAAGGTTTTGGTGAGGCGTATAAAGCCGGAGACGTAATTACTGTTGACCTTTTCCAAGATGCAGATTATGTTGATGTGATTGGAACCTCTAAAGGACGGGGTTTCCAAGGTGTTGTAGGCCGTCACGGTTTTGGGGGTGTGGGTCAGAGTACTCATGGACAACACAACCGTCTGCGTGCTCCCGGTTCGGTTGGCGCATGTTCTTTCCCTGCAAGGGTCTTTAAAGGAATGCGTATGGCCGGACAGACAGGGAATGAACGGGTTACCGTGCAAAATCTCCAAGTGTTGAAAATCATGCCGGAACATAACCTCCTTATTATTAAAGGTTCGGTGCCCGGTTGTAAAGGTTCAATCGTAATAATTGAGAAGTAATGGAACTGAGCGTATATAATATCAAAGGCGAAGATACCGGCAAGAAGGTTACATTGAACGATGCTGTATTTGGTATTGAACCCAACGAACATGCTGTCTATCTTGCCGTGAAGCAGTATATGGCTAATAGGCGCCAAGGCACCCATAAGGCAAAAGAGAGAAGTGAGGTGTCGGGAAGTACCCGTAAGTTGATTCGCCAAAAAGGTGGGGGTGGAGCCCGTCGGGGTGATATCAATTCTCCCCTCTTGGTAGGCGGAGGTCGTGTGTTTGGTCCACGTCCTCGGGATTACGGATTTAAACTGAATAAGAAATTGAAAGTATTGGCTCGTAAATCGGCCCTTTCTTCTAAAGCCCAGGAGAATGCGATTCTCGTAGTAGAGGATTTTGCATTTGACGCTCCAAAAACGAAAGATTTTATCTCTGTTACTCAAAATCTGAAAGTTGCGGATAAAAAAATACTTTTAGTTTTAGAAAGTGAAAATAAAAATGTATATTTGTCGGCTCGAAATGTGCCTACGGCAAAAGTTGCAATAGCCTCTGAACTAAATACTTATGGCGTGTTAGACTGTGCAAGTCTGATATTGACAGAAAGTTCGGTGGCTGTTATTAATAACTTTTAACGCAAAGGAGATACAGGAATGGCAATAATTATCAAACCGATAGTGACAGAGAAGATGTCTAAGTTGGGGGAAAAATACAACCGGTATGGTTTTGCGGTTGTCCCTGATGCAGACAAGTTGCAGATAAAAAAGGCTGTGGAAGACCTCTATAATGTAAAGGTTGTTTCGGTTAATACGATGATGAAAAATGGCAAGACCAAAAGTCGGTATACTAAATCGGGACTGATTCAGGGCCGTACATCGAAGTATAAGAAAGCCATAGTTACCTTGAAAGAGGGAGATACGATAGATTATTATAGCAAGATTTAGTAAGAAATGGCACTTAGAAAATTTAAGCCCACAACTCCGGGTCGTAGTCACAAGATTATTGGTGCATTTGTTGAAGT
>JAJQIP010000030.1 GCA_021199145.1 Porphyromonadaceae bacterium
CTGCCGACACCCTGCCGGCCTACCACAACGAATCCCTGCCGCGCGACCTTCGGGTAGCCGACGCTCTCTCCCGCATGACCCTCGAAGAGAAGGTTCGCCTCTGTACGGCGCAAAGCAAATTCTCCTCCCCCGGCGTTCCCCGTCTTGGCATTCCCGAACTCTGGATGAGCGATGGCCCCAACGGTGTCCGGGAAGAACTCCTGTGGGACAACTGGAGTGCCGCCGGCTGGACCAACGACTCCTGCACCGCCTTTCCCGCCCTTACCTGTCTGGCAGCGACCTGGAATCCCGCTATGGCCGCCCTCTACGGACGTAGCCTCGGTGAAGAGGCCCGCTACCGCCGCAAGGATGTCATGCTTGGTCCCGGCTGTAACATCTACCGCACCCCGCTTGCCGGCCGCAACTTCGAATACCTCGGCGAAGACCCCTGTCTCGCCTCCGCTATGGTCGTTCCCTATATCCGCTCGCTACAGGCCAACGGTGTGGCCGCCTGTGTCAAACATTTCGCCCTGAACAATCAGGAGACCTGGCGGGGCCATATCGACGTGGATCTCTCCGATAGGGCTTTGCACGAAATCTATCTCCCCGCTTTCCGGGCCGCTGTCGAGGAGGGGGGAGCCTGGTCGGTCATGGGTTCCTACAACAAGGTACGGGGGGCCTATGCCTGTGAGAACGCCTTCCTCTTGGACTCCATCCTCAAACGTGATTGGCGGTTCGACGGTTGCGTCATCTCCGATTGGGGGGCTACCCACGATACCGACGGAGCCGTCTACGGTGGTCTCGATATTGAGATGGGTTCCTATACCGACGGTGTTTCGGGTAACCGCTCTTACGCCTACGACGAATACTATCTGGCTACCGCCTATCTGAACGGGTTGCGCAACGGCACCTATCCGTTGGCGACAGTCGACGACAAGGCCGCACGGGTGCTGCGCCTCATTTTCCGCACCGCCATGAACAGCCGTCGTCCCTGGGGTTCCTTCACCTCCGAAGCCCACTATGCCGCTGCTCGGCAGATTGCCGAGGAGGGGATGGTGCTGCTCAAGAACGACCCCGTGGGCCGCTCCCGTTCCGCTGCTCCGCTACTTCCTATCGACACGACTCGCTACCGCCGCATACTGGTGGTAGGCGATAATGCCATTCGCCGGCTCTGTTCCGATGGAGGGGCCAGCGGACTCAAGGTCCAGCGGGAGGTTGTTCCTTTGGAGGCGTTGCAGGCGGCCTACGGCGACAAAATCTCCTATACCCAGGGTTACGCCTGTGGCAAACCCCGTTACGGCAAAGTCGACCGAGTGCGCATCGATAGCGACTCGCTCTATCGGGAGGCGTTGCGTCAGGCGGCTGAGGCCGATTTGGTGCTCTTCATCGGCGGACTGAACAAGAATTTCCAACAGGATTGCGAGGCGGGCGACCGCATCGAGTATAACCTTCCTTTCGGACAGGACAGCCTCATTCCCGCTTTGGCCGCTGTCAACCCTCGGTTGGTGCTGGTGCTCCTCAGCGGCAATGCCGTGGAGATGTCGTGGTGCCGCTCGGTGCCGGCTATCCTGCAAGCCTGGTACGGCGGTTCGGAGGGCGGTACGGCGTTGGTCCGCATTCTCAGCGGGGAGGTCAACCCCAGCGGACGGCTTCCCTTCTCCTTCCCTGTCCGTCTCTCCGACTGTGGGGCGCATAGTTTCGATACCCTTTGCTACCCCGGCGACAGCATTCATGAAGTCTATCGGGAGGGGATACTGGTCGGCTACCGTTGGTACGATACCCGCCGTATTCCCGTGCTCTTCCCCTTCGGACACGGCCTCAGCTATACCACCTTTTCGTTCGGCAAACCCTGTCTCTCCGCAAGCGATATGTCGGCCGGAGATACCCTCACCGTTACCGTTCCTGTCACCAATACCGGTCGGGTAGCGGGTGCTGAAGTGGTGCAGCTCTATGTCGGTGCCGACACTCCTGCTGTGGAGCGGCCCCTCAAGGAGTTGAAAGGCTTTGCCAAACTCTCCCTTGCTCCCGGTGAGGTAGGGGAGGTACGGCTCACCCTTACCCCCGAAGATCTTGCCTATTACGACGATGTCCGAGGGGCTTGGCGCACCGATTCCGGCCGTTATACCCTTTATATCGCCGCCTCCGCCACCGATATCCGATACAAAGAGAAGATTACGTACAAAGAGTAAAGCTGTAAATATTTGTCATACAATGTGCTGGGAAGGGAAGGGCGATTTCCACCAAATTTTTTGGACCGATTTTGCCCGTTTCCACCAAATTTTGCGCTCTCTACGTGATTATTTTGTTGAATATCAAGATTATATTTAGTATATATTGCAAAACTTAAAAGAAGTTAAATTGCAAATCCGTTTGCGAAAGGGGGAAATTAAAACTCATTAGCGAAGAGGTAATTGTCGAAAATTGTCGGTGAAGTTTTTAATCGAAACCTTTTAGTGAAAAGGTTTTTGTTCGTATCATCCCTTTATGGGGAGTCGCAAAAAAGCGTTTTTCGCACACTATTAGCGCAGGAATAGTAAGCTCTCGTATGCCAATATATTTTTATTTGAATATATATATTCAAATTATTATATATAGTAATTTTGATATATATCATTTTTTATATATATTTGCCCTGTCCTTGTAAGTATTTGCGGATATGAATTGGAATGAAATAAGGAAATTAGCTGTAAAGCAAGGATTTGTATTGTATAAACATCGGGGAAAACACGATGAGTATTACAATCCGGTCACAGGAAAGACCATACTTTTGGAAAGGCATTGGAGCCAGGAAGTAAGGTCGGGGCTGATGAACCGGTTGAAAAAGGAGATGGGTATTTAGTCCGATTTGCTGAAAAAATAATTAGATTATGAAGAGGTTTATCGTATCAATTGAAAAGGATTCCGATGGCAGCTATATCGCCTACAATCTAAATGGTGAGGGTTATGTGCTGATAGGGAGAGGAAAGAGTGTGACGGAGGCGAAGAAAGAGTTTGCTGACTCCATGGCGGAGGTGGCTGAATCGGAAATGGAGAGGAAGGGATTTGTTCCCGAAATTCTCACTACGGAACCGGAATATAAATTTTCCTTGTCCTCTCTGTTTGAGTATTATTCTATGCTCAATGTAAGTGCCTTTGCCCGTTTTGTCGGGATAAATGAGACGTTGATGCACCAATACAAGAAGGGCAACACCTATATTTCCGACAAGCAACTTCTGAAGATAGAGGAGGGGTTGCACAAATTGGGAAAAGATTTTTCCGGTTTGCGCCTCGTCTAATGCGTTGTGAGGGGGGAAAATTGCAATTTGTCTGCAAAGTTTATTATCGTAGTCTGTTAGCGGCTTTGTTGGTCGAAAGGGGTTGGTGACAATGCCTCTGTTCGAAACTTACTGGAAAGGGTTGCGGGGCTGGGTACACCAGCCCCGCAATCCTAAATAAAAACATCTTTTTCCGCTCTCCCTCGAAGAGGGGTTATAATATTATCG
>JAJQIP010000220.1 GCA_021199145.1 Porphyromonadaceae bacterium
TAGCCCTATACATAAATAATGCGTTTAAAATTACGATGAATATTCCTCTTTTAAAGCAAAGAAAAGCTTTTTTCGTATTTTTCAACCTAAAATAGTTCTCTTCTTCTGAGAATTACCCCCTTTTGAAAAGATAAATAGCTTACTTTTCCTATCTTTGCAAAGATATAGGCAAAAAGAATATTCTCATTGTCATGAAACAATATACTCTTCTAAACAACATTTTGGGTTGGGTGATTTTTGTCATTGCGGCCATAACGTATATCCTTACTCTTGAACCAACAGCGAGTTTTTGGGATTGCGGTGAATTTATCTCATCGGCCTACAAACTCGAAGTGGGGCACCCGCCGGGAAATCCCATCTTTATGCTTACGGGCCGTTTCTTCGCCAATTTTGCCTCCGACCCATCTCATGTAGCCCATCTGATAAATCTCATGTCGGGGTTGTTCAGTGCAGCGACTATCCTACTGCTCTTTTGGACTATTACCCATCTTGCCCGCAAGATTATTCTGCGGAACAATGAGGAAATGACCCTTGCCCGAATGATTACCATCCTCGCTTGTGGGGCGGTAGGGGCACTGGCCTACGCTTGGAGTGACACCTTTTGGTTCTCGGCTGTAGAGGGAGAGGTATATGCCTATTCCTCATTTTGTACAGCTTTAGTATTTTGGCTTATACTCAAATGGGAGGATGTAGCGGACGAACCCCATTCCGACCGCTATATCATTCTCATCGCTTACCTGATTGGTATCTCCATTGCCGTACACCTGCTTAACCTCCTGACCATCCCTGCTTTGGTATTGGTCTACTACTTCCGTAAATTCAATAATCCCACGACAAAAGGGTCTATTATTGCCCTATTAATCTCTTTTGCGGTAATTGTATTCCTCCTCTATGGTCTTGTGCCAGGATTTGTGAAAGTGGCAGGTTGGGCCGAATTGTTGTGTGTGAATGTATTGGGAATGCCTTTCAATTCCGGTGTCATTGTCTATTTCTTCCTGGTAATAGGATGTATCTCGTGGGGCATTTATGAAACATTCAAACAGAATAGCCTCAATCGGCTGCGGACCTCTTTCCTCATCAGTGTCGTTTTAGTCGGATTGCCCTTTATCAGTAGCAAAATATTTATCGGTGTCCTCATTTCAATAGCTTTAGCTCTCTATCTCTTCTTGAAAAAGAGGTTACCTATCAGGTTGCTCAACATGGTATTGGTATCTATATTGGTCATTTTCATCGGATATTCTTCCTATGCTCTCATTGTCATACGTTCTTCAGCCAATACCCCGATGGACCAGAATTCTCCAGAAGATGTCTTTGCTTTAGGCAGCTACCTCAACCGGGAACAATATGGTGACCGACCGCTGTTTTATGGGCAAACCTTTGCGGCGGACATCGTGCGGAAAAATGGTTCTCCCCTGTATGACGAAGGAGCACCCATATGGGCTCGGAAAATAAAGGAGTCTGAAAATGAACCCGATCGCTATGAGATTATCGATTACAAACGTGACTATATATACAATCCTGAACTTTGTACGATTTTTCCTCGTATGTATAGTTCCGATAGCCGACATATCAGTGCCTATAAAGAGTGGTCCGATTTCAAAGGAAAAACAGTGAGAGTAAATGGTCGTATGGTTAAGAAACCCACTTTTGCTGAAAATATGCGCTTCTTTATCGACTATCAAGTCAATTTTATGTATTGGCGTTACTTTATGTGGAACTTTTCCGGCCGACAGAACGATATACAAGGAAACGGGGATGCGGCTTATGGAAATTGGATTACCGGTTTCCCTTTCATCGACAACTTACTGGTAGGGAATCAAAAGCTTATTCCCACGGATTTGAAAGAAAACAAAGGACGCAACGTATTCTTCATGATGCCGTTGATTTTAGGTCTTTTAGGACTCTTCTTCCAACTTTATTCCGGTAAAAAAGGTGCCCAAAGTTTTTGGGTGGTTTTCTTCCTTTTCTTTATGACAGGATTGGCCATTGTAGTCTATTTGAATCAGACGCCCTATCAACCGCGTGAACGAGATTACGCCTATGCAGGATCATTCTATGCGTTTGCCATTTGGATTGGGCTAGGAGTAGCCGCTCTGTCCAAACTGTTGTCCAAAAAACTCAACCCTACCTTGGCAACCTCCATAGCAGCAGTCATATCCATTATTGTGCCTATCCAAATGGTCAGTCAGACTTGGGATGATCATGACCGTTCTGGACGATATACCTGTCGTGATTTCGGTAAAAACTACTTGACCTCTGTTGATGAAAACGGAGTTATCTTTACCAATGGCGATAACGATACCTTCCCCTTGTGGTATGTACAGGAGACAGAAGGATACCGTACCGATGTACGTGTATGTAACCTTTCCTATCTGCAGACCGATTGGTATGTCACCCAGATGAAGTCACCGGCTTATGAATCCGAATCGCTTCCCATATCCATGAAGGTATCGCAATATGGAAATAAAAAACGGGAATACGGCTATATTCTGGATCTGGTAGATAATCCAATTTCCGTGAAGAATGCGATAAATTATTTCTTATCCGATGCAGACCGAACCAAAAATATCTCTGGTTTTGGAAAACTCAACCATTTTCCTTCTAGCAACATGTTTATCGATATCGATAAGGATAAGATTTTAGCTTCAGGTATTATACCCAAAGGATATGAAGATAAAGTAGTAGACCGCATGAATCTATCGTTTGCAGACAAGAACATTCTCATGTTAAATGAGATTACTATCCTCGATATGCTCAGTACAAATGCTGAAGAAGGTTGGAAACGTCCTATTTACTTTGCTACAACAGTCGATCCTTCCCTATTTACACAGACAGATAAATATTTTATGCGGACAGGAATGGCTTACAAAATTGTTCCCTTGGACCTTGACAATACTTCGGGACGATATGCTGTAGATACAGATAAAATGTACGATAATGTCATGAACAAATTTGTATGGGGTGGCGTAGATACTAATCCACACATTTATCTTGATGAAACCATTCGTCGTATGTGCTACTCCTATCGCATTATGTTTGTCGACCTCATCGACCAACTTATACAAGAAGGAAAGAGGGACAAGGCTTTAAAAGCACTTGATTATTGCATGGAAAAAATTCCAGACGCTATTGTTCCTCATAACTATATATCCTTGCAATTAGCCATCTATTATTATGTCTTAGACCAATATGAAAAAGGGGAGAATTTACTTCGAAAGATAGGTGACCGTTCTATCGAATTTGTAACTTGGTCAAACTCTCTCACTGAAAACAAAAAACGTTCTGTCTCACGAGAATCCCAATATAATGAGAGAGCAGTAGTAGAACAAGTAATTCCTATTTTCTATCGGTACGGAGATGAAAAGAGTGGACAAGAATATCTTGAAAAGGCTGCTTTTGCAGGAATAGATGTAAATAAATATTTTCACTTCATCGAATAATTTTATTTTCCA
>JAJQIP010000002.1 GCA_021199145.1 Porphyromonadaceae bacterium
ACATGATATAAGGGATACAAAGAATAAAAATAAGTGTTATTTTTACACCGAATTCTCGCTTTTTACCTTAAAAAATTACTTCGAATGAAAACATGCATTGCCTTGATGGCCACTCTTCCTCTTTTCTGGTGGGCCTGTTCCCACCCGGTTAAACAGACTGCCTCGGGATTGACTCCCTCTCAGTTTGAGACGACAGTCGACGGAAAACCGACCGCCCTCTATATTCTGAAAAACGATGCCGGTATGGAGGTTTGCATCACCAATTTCGGCGGTCGTATTGTATCCATCCTGGTTCCCGACCGGAACGGAGAGATGAGGGATGTGGTATTGGGATTCGACAACATCAACGATTACCTGACCATCCCCTCCGATTTCGGGGCTTCCATAGGCCGCTATGCCAACCGTATTGACCACGGTCGCCTCATTATCGATGAAGATACCCTGCAATTGCCCCTGAACAATTTTGGCCACTGCCTGCACGGAGGTCCGGAGGGCTGGCAATACAAGGTATATGAAGCCCAGCAACTCGATGGAAAGACCCTCGAACTCTTCATGCACTCCCCCGATGGGGATGAGAACTTCCCGGGGAATGTCGAAGCGAAAGTCACCTATACCCTCACCGACGACAACGCTATTGTCATTGCCTATGAAGCGACAACCGACGCCCCCACGGTCATCAATATGACCAACCACTCCTATTTCAACCTTTCGGGCGACCCTCGGAATACGATTCTTGACCATATCCTCACGATAAATGCCGACAGTTATACCCCCGTTGACACGACCTACATGACCACCGGAGAGATTTTACCGGTAGAAGGGACACCGATGGATTTCCGTCAGGCAACCGCCATAGGCGCACAGATTGCCGACCCCTGCGAGCAGTTGGAAAACGCCCACGGATATGACCACAACTGGGTTCTTGCCGCCGCCGGCAATATCGACACCATCGCCGCACGGCTCGTCTCCCCCGAAACAGGCATCTGTCTGACTGTCCGCACGACCGAACCGGGTATCCAGGTCTACTCGGGGAATTTCCTTGACGGCACGACCATAGGGAAAGGAGGAATTACCTATAACGCCCGTACCGCCCTCTGTCTCGAGACTCAACACTACCCCGACAGCCCCAACAAATCGCAATGGCCTTCGACGCTGTTACGTCCCGGAGAGACCTATCGGAGTCTCTGTATCTATGAATTTACTGTGGCTGAATAAACTAAAATAAGATACTGTGGAAACATTAGATTGGATTGTCATTGTCCTTTTTTGTATTGCTCTTGTAGGCATCATCGTGTGGGTGGTCCATCAAAAGCAAGATGATTCAAAAGACTACTTTTTAGGAGGGCGTGATGCAACCTGGATTGCCATCGGCGCCTCAATTTTCGCCTCGAACATCGGTTCGGAACACCTCATCGGTCTGGCTGGAGCCGGAGCCTCAAGCGGAATGGCCATGGCCCACTGGGAAATTCAAGGGTGGATGATATTGATTTTGGGATGGGTATTTGTCCCCTTCTACTCCCGCAGTATGGTCTACACCATGCCCGAATTTCTCGAACGCCGGTATAACCCACAATCCCGTACCATCCTTTCGCTAATCTCCCTCATCAGTTATGTGCTGACTAAAGTAGCCGTGACTGTCTATGCGGGAGGGTTGGTCTTCCAACAGGTATTCGGCATCGACACGCTGTGGGGGATTGACTTCTTCTGGATTGCCGCCATCGGACTGGTCATCATTACGGCTCTCTACACTATTTTCGGTGGAATGAAATCGGTGCTCTACACCTCCATCCTGCAAACCCCTATCCTGCTGTTGGGTTCGCTCGTCATTCTGGTCCTCGGATTCCGGGAACTGGGCGGATGGAACGAAATGATGCGCATTTGCAGCCACGTCACCGTCAACGATTACGGGAACTCCATGACCGACCTCATCCGCAGCAACAGTGATCCTGACTTCCCCTGGATAGGGGCCTTGATAGGCTCTGCCATCATCGGTTTTTGGTATTGGTGTACCGACCAGTATATCGTGCAACGTGTACTTTCCGGGAAGAATCAGAAAGAGGCTCGTCGGGGAACAATTTTCGGGGCCTACCTCAAACTGTTGCCCGTCTTCCTTTTCCTCATCCCGGGCATGATTGCCTTCGCCCTGCATCAAAAATCCCTGGCCAGTGGTGGGGAGGGATTCCTTCCTCTCCTAGCCAACGGCATGCACAATGCTGATGCCGCATTTCCCACTTTGGTGGCGAAGCTGCTTCCGGCCGGGATAAAAGGGGTGGTCGTGTGCGGCATCCTCGCCGCCCTGATGAGTTCATTGGCCTCGCTCTTCAACTCTTCGGCTATGCTCTTCACCATCGATTTCTATAAGCGGTTCCACCCCCATACGCCCGAAAAGCGGTTGGTCGTTATCGGACAAGTGGCCACGGTGATTATCGTACTCTTAGGAATTCTGTGGATTCCCATTATGCGGAGCGTGGGCAGTGTGTTATATGCCTACCTGCAAGATGTGCAATCGGTGCTTGCACCGGGTATTGCCGCCGCATTCCTCTTGGGAATCTGTTGGAAACGGGCATCGGCCAAAGGAGGTATGTGGGGATTGCTTGCCGGCATGATTATCGGCCTTACCCGTCTCGGGGCTAAAGTCTACTATTCGACCCTCGGGGCGGATGCCGGCAGCAATCTCTTCAAATACCTCTTCTACGACCTCAATTGGCTCTTCTTCTGCGGTTGGATGTTCCTCTTCTGTCTGGTCGTGGTCATTTTGGTAAGCTGTTTCACCCAAGCACCCTCCCCCCAGAAAATCAAAGGACTGGTGTTCGGGACGGCTTCGCAGAAACAGTTGGCCGAGACCCGTGCCAGTTGGAACAAATGGGACATTATCCACACGGTTATCATTATCGCTATCACGGTAGCGTTCTATATATACTTCTGGTAGCTCCGCCATACCGGAAAGCGAATAATGAGGATTTTCCTCTTGAGAAAGGATTTTAACGATGACCCGCTATTATCAATCGGAAACTAAGCACTATGTCGCCGTAGACTGTGTTATCTTCGGCTTTCGGCAAAGTTCGCTCAATCTGTTGCTGCTCAAACGCCAGATGGAACCGGCACAAGGGCAATGGTCACTCATGGGGGGCTTCGTCCGGGCCGGGGAGAGTGTTGACGAGGCCGCCAAACGGGTTTTGGCCGAACTCACCGGTCTCGAAAACCTCTACATGGAGCAGGTGCATACCTTCGGGCAAATCGACCGTGACCCCGGAGAGCGGGTCATCTCCGTCGTATATTACACCCTCATCAATATCGATGAGTACGACCACGATGCCGTATTCCGCCACAACGCCCATTGGGTGGATATCGACCACGTGCCGCCGCTCATTTTCGACCACGAAGAGATGGTGGCGTTGGCTCGGGAGAAGATGAAACAAAAGGCGGTGTGCGAACCTATCGGG
>JAJQIP010000042.1:0-3868 GCA_021199145.1 Porphyromonadaceae bacterium
CATTCCTATCTATTCCTAACTTAGATAAGTGGTTTGTCTTATGGAAGAGATAATCGTTACGAGGATAGCCCGTAACCTTAATGCAATCTATTGTCGACGAGAACTTTTCAATTGCATCATCGACAAAAATATCACTTGTTACAATATTTATATCTCCATGAAAAATATGCTCTGGAGTACTCTTATAGCCACAACCATGCCACAAATTAATTTGCGTTTGTTTATGGACGGATCTCAATCCCGTAAAATATCCATGCGTAGATATGACATATCTTGCTCTCAAGAAAGTCCAAAATCCCTTTAACGATTTCTTTTTTACAAAGTATGTATTATTCTCGCCAAACCTGATTATATTCTCCTCCGAATCTTGGCCCCATACAAGTTTGTATTTAGAAACGATATCTTGCCGATTGGAAATTATATACTTATACAAAGCAGCAGCATTATCACTATATGCCGGAAAACTATTAAATAAGACAATATTCTTTTTAGGAATTATCTTGTTTACAACATGTAATAACCTATATAATACACTCATTTTACACTTTTTTTACATTACATTGTTTACGAATAATAATATTTTGTCCATCTAAGCAATTCTCATTCTCACTTATAAGATTGCATATTATTTGGGCGACCTCATTGGGTTGCATTATTGTAGAAGGGTCTTCATTTGGAGCAAGTCTTTTCCGAAGTTTTGTCGCACATCTACCAGGAGAAATACAATACACCAATATACCATATTCAGCAAGTTCTTCTGTCAATGTTTTTGCCATAGCAATAACCGCAGCCTTTGATGTCGCATAACTTAACCAGCCCGGCCTTGGAGTCATCCCTGCCGTTGAAGCCACTAGCAATATTTTCCCGCCATTTTTCTTCATGTACCGTACACTTGCACGTATAAATTCCAATGGAGAAAATACATTAACGGCATAAGTATATTCCATATTCTCAAGTGTTGTTGACAATAGTGGCTGAGGGTCTGTATATCCGGCAATATTTAACAAGGTATTTATTGTCCCATGGCTGGCATATATTTCATCAATAATCTGAGTGGCTTTTTTAGGCGTCGATAAATCCATATTCCAAATGGAAACCTCTAAATGGTCATCTCTTTTTAGCATCTCTTTTTTTGTTTCTTCCAACGCCAACATGTTACGACCAATCATAGCTATATGGTCGTATTCCTTCATCATTGCAAGATGGATGGCTGTCGCTTGTCCTATTCCTGAGCCCGAACCTGTTATAATACATGTTTTCATAGCATTCATCCCCTATTTTCTACTATTAATGTATTCTTTATATATCATCTCTCCGATGATAAGATCGCTAGGATTGGTAATCTTTATATTATTCACATCACCTCGTATGATATCTATAGGGCAGTTTTTATAATAATACACCATACTGGCATCTTCCGTGAATTGTTTTTTCTCCTTAATTGCCATATTATGTGCATCGAGTAATACTGACTTCTCGAATTTTTGTGGAAGTTGTACATTAACCAATTCCGAACGATTCAATATTCCGGTTATCGTACTATCTCCTTTTACCACTGTATAAGGGATATCACACCCTAGAATGGCATTCTTGCATTTAGCGTCAATAAGTCTTTTAAAATCGCTCGTAGTAGCAAATGGGCGGGCGGCTTCATGAATTATAACATCATCTTGGGTGCAAGCAATCAATCCGTTATACACTGATGCCTGCCTTGTATTTCCGGCATCGGCAAATATCACTTTTTTGGTGATATTATACTGATAGAGCATAAGCTGTAGACTTTCCAAATACTCTTGTGCACAGACAATGACAATTTCATCGATAGCCTCTATATGGTCTAATCGGTCCAATGAATGTATTATCATCGGCTTACCGCCTAATAAAAGATATTGTTTTGGAATATCTTTAAGCATTATGGTCCCCATACCTCCGGATAATAAAACAGCTGAATACATGTTTTTTATTTTTTTATGTTCATATTACGACATTGTAAAGCTTTGTCATTACACTCCCCCCAAGCAGTTTCAAAAAGACATACTAAAGGACGGTAACTATAAAATGCTATAATTAACTCCTTAAAAATTTACAGATTCAAATAGGGATGTCGTTCTCTTACACTTGCCGGCAAATGGGCTTTTCAGTTTTGTAATTATTGAATGACAGTCAAGACTCATCTACATCACAGCAGGTAGGGTCCGCCTCTGCGGGGAGCGGATAAATGCGCTCTGTAGGATTATCATGAAAATAGTGCCACAATTTTTTTATCAACTTTTTATTCTCCACTTTTCGATAACCACTCCCGATGAGTCTGGCGGGAATCCCTCCAATCAGGGAATCAGGTGGGATAGATGACATATCTTTGCTCACCAAGCTGTTGGAGGCGACAATGGTCCGGTCGGGAAGTACGGCTCCCCCCGCAATCGTGGTGGAGTTGCATATCCAACAGTAGTCCCCTATCCGAATAGGTCTACCGTAATTCGGTATCACCCGCCTGTTGAAGTCGGCAATAGAGTGGTAATTGCTGTCCATAACCTGACAACGGTGGGAAATCCGACTATGTTGACCGATGGTAACACAAGTATGAGCGGTGATATTACAAAAATTCATGATTTTGGAATCATTTCCCATATCCAATACACCGTCACGACCGACATTAATCCGATTGCCAGTACCAATCCTACACGCTCCTCGGAAAATAACTTTACCCCATATATTCATTTGGGTATGGCCGGCCGCATATTGTGGCCCTCCAGGAATCGTGACATTTAACCGCACCATACCTGTCTTACATTGGCCTACACACTCCATCGTTCCAAATTGAGCATACAACCGAGGCCAGCCGAACACGAAGACGGGCAGTCGGAGAGCCTGGCGCAAGGGGAAAAAGATGAAGTTGAAATAGAGGGTATAGAGCGGATTAAACCAATGGCTCCAGAAATTCTGGAGGATAATCTTGGAATAACCTACCCTAAATTTATCTATGATATGAGCTATTCGATTCATAATCTGACCATCTTTTGTTTGACAAGAGAGAGGAGGGAGTGCCTTTCTTCGGCCGACAGTCCCAAGCCCCACACGCACGCTCCCGTAACGACCAACGAGAGGAGGATAAAGACGAACATCAATGCAAGCGTGTCAGGGATAACGCTACGCAACACAAAGTTAATCAAGAGAGAGAGAACGGCAACTTGAAGAATGGGAAAAATCACCTTCTTCAAGTAATCTCGGATACGATAATCGATATACCCCTTCAAAATGCGCAACACGACAAAGAGATAACAGAGCCGCACCCCAAATAGGATGACAAATACACTGACGGGCGAATGGCCTAATTTCAAGGAGATATAAGACAACGGAAACACCATCAGAAAGACGGCACTGCCAATGAGCATATAGTTACGGAGTTTGCCGACCGCCAAGGCAATCGTCCAAATAGGATTGTTCAAGACATTAATCAAGGCATACCCGAAAATCCAAATGGTAAATATATTCGTATAGGTAGGCACCTGTTTCAACCACAAGGCCAATATTTGGTCGATGCACAAGGCGATGGGTACGCACAAAGCCCAAAACAGGAAAAAGGCGAATTTCGAACTTTTGTAAAACAGACTCATCAGATACTCCTTGTCGCCTTTGGCATACGATTTTGTCATCTGGGGCCGGACAGCCGTATAGAAGTTGTTAGTGAAGTTACTGAGTGCATTGCTTATCTGAAACGAAACGGCTCGGGCGGCATTGACCACTGGCCCGAAAAAGATATTCAGCAGGATATTTATTCCTTGGTCGTTAAGCACAAAGACAGCTGTCCCCAACCCGTTATACCCCACAATCGAAAAGGTCTTTTTCAACAGAGGCTTGTCCCAAACGA
>JAJQIP010000042.1:3968-10900 GCA_021199145.1 Porphyromonadaceae bacterium
CAAAAGACATGATTCGCTCCGGAGAGATTGTCCAACCCCAACTCGATGTTGAGAAATCGTTGGCTCGCATTGGCAAGCGATGATCGAAAGAAAGCAAACATCAAGGTTACCCCGCCCACGACATTGTAGATACCGAAATCCTCTATGCCCAACTTGTCCAAGAGGACCCGGGAGGTGAATAGGGTAATCAGGGCCAAAAACAGCATCCGTATATACAGGTACACGGTGTTCTTGGCGATACGTTTGCTATTGGAATCCACTATATGGGAAAAGTATATACGGTCTTCTTACAGGGAGAAATAGACCTCCTCGGTCTCTCGGGCGGTCTTGTCCAAGGTGAATAGTTCCAACCGCCTGGCAGCCTTCTCCTTTACGCCTCGAAGCAGGGGGGCATCTTCTATCGCACGGTTCATCACGGCAGCCATGTCATCTACGCTCTCCGGGCAGAAATAGAGGGCGGCATCGTCCGCCACCTCCCGGAAACAGGGAATATCGCTGATGATACAGGGGCATCCGCACCGCCAAGCTTCAAGAATGGGCAACCCGAATCCCTCCATCAGGGAGGGAAAGACAAAGGCAAGGGCATGACCCAACAATCGGGTCAGCTCTTCGTCAGAGACAAACTGTTGAATAATACGACCTTCCAAGCCCAACTGTCGGATAAGCGACAACTCTTCCGCTTGAAACGGAAAGCCGGTGCAGACCAAACGAATATCGCCCTGCACCTGCGCAAAAGCCCGAAGGAAGGCCTTGAAGTTCTTATGATAGGCACGAGTGCCGATGTATAACAGGTAAGGGAAGGTGTACGGTGCCGGCCCATCGCAGGCCACCGGAGTGGGGTCTATGCCATGATAGACCACCGTCACCTTTTTCTCATCCAAGTCGTAAAAGTGAAGCAAATCCCGCTTGGTCTGCTCGCTGATGGCAATGACGGCATCCACCTTTTTCAAGACCTTCTTCCGTCGCCGCCGGATTTTACGGGAATCAAACCGCTCCATCTTCTCTTGTATCAAATCGTGGATGGTCACCACGACAGGCTTTCCCTTCACGTGTCGGAGATAGTAGGGATTGAGATAGGTAGGATGGAAAATATCGTAATCGCCTCGCTCCAAAAAATAAAGGGAGATGAGTTGGTCCATCACTTTATAGGCGTTTTTCCGAAGAAAAGGCAGATGTATCTGCGGAAAAGGGTTCAAACGTCTTACACCGATTTCGGACAAATAGAGGTTTTCGGAAAAGAGGGGTGGCAGGATTCCCTCTACTCGGGTGAAATGGCGGATTAACTCCACATGGTAACGGCTCACGCCACCGACACGCTGGATGAATCCTTGATAATCGAAAAGGACTTTCATCTTGAGGGTAAATTCACCGGAGTATCCCCGCCTTTCCGATAAAGGCCGGAGCGAAATCTTTCGGGGATGCCTTTTCAGGGAAACTACGCCGACGGTGCAAATCTGTCCCGTACACCTCCACCATCTCCCGCTTCAACAGCCATCGGGCCTTCTTCTCGGCCACCGGACCATAGAGCCCCAAGAGGGAAAAAAGATTGAGTTGGAAAAGAATGCCCTGTTCCCGTAACTTCTTATATTCCTTTTCCGCCATATAGACATACCGTTCGGGATGGGCAAGCAGGGGATAGTAGCCTTTGGACTTAATCTGTTCCAACAGATGATATAGTCCGTTCGGCGGACTGAAATAGCTGGTCTCGACCAGCAAATGGGTCCCTCTCTCCCCGATGGGTAACAGGTCGTTTTCGTTCAACCGTTTGACAAAGAGGTTGTCGAGCATATTCTCGGCCGCCAACCGCAACGTTACACGGCCTTCGGGGACCTTTTCCCCCGCATCTTCTCCGTAATAGGCGCTGCACAAGGCGGCAAACCGTTCCCGTAAAGCGGCCGTCGTATTGGGAATGTCCTCCATGATATGGGGAGTGAGCCATACTTGCTCTATGCCCAACCGTTCGTATAACCGCAGGATTTCCAACGATTCCTCCAACGTCTGTACCCCATCGTCGACACCCGGCAGGATATGGCTGTGCCAATCGGTGAAACCCGCAAAAAATCTACTCTCTTCTATTCTTTTTTTCCGGAAAGGCCACATCTCGCACAAAAGGGAATCCGCTTTTCCCCACAAAGAAAACGTTGTTTACTGCTCGTCCGAATCGGCTGATTTGCTCTTCTTGCTCCGTTTCTCTTTCACGCCATAACCATAGCCATAACCGTATCCGTAACCATAATGGTGGCCGTATCCATACCCGTACCCATAGCCATAACCATATC
This sequence comes from Porphyromonadaceae bacterium, assembly GCA_021199145.1. Lineage (GTDB taxonomy): Bacteria > Bacteroidota > Bacteroidia > Bacteroidales > UBA11471 > Caccoplasma. The sequence continues at coordinate 6,248 of JAJQIP010000042.1, forward strand.
CATAACGGTGGCCATAGCGGGCGTGACTTTCGGTTCCGTTCAGGATAAGACCCATGTTCTTGTACTTCTCCTCTTTGTAGAGGGCTTCCAAGGTAGGCAACATCTCCCGTTCGAGCAATCCGGCACGGACGACGAAGAGGGTCCGGTCCACCCACTTGGCGATAATCTGCGTATCGGCGACAATCTCGATAGGAGGACAGTCAATCAATATATAGTCGTACTGTTCCCGGAAAGCGGTTATCATCTCTCCGAACCGGACATCGAACAACAATTCGGCCGGATTGGGTGGAATCATTCCCACAGGCAACAGATACAGTTCTCCATATTTCTCTCTTTGGATAATGATATCGGAAAGTTTCTCGACCCGTCCACCCAAGTAGTCGCTCAATCCCACCTTGGGAGAACCGGCATAAGCGGATGCGGTTCCTTTCCGTAAGTCACCGTCAATCACCAACACCCGTTTTTTCTTGATGGCCAAGCTCACAGCAATATTGGCTACGAGGAAAGATTTACCGCTACCAGGATTGAACGAGGTCACGGCAATGACCTCTCCTTTTCCATTTTCCCCGCACATGAATTCCAAGTTGGTACGCAATACTCGGAAGGCTTCGTTGATGACATCTCGGCCACCGGCTTTGACCACAAGGAGACCTTTCTCCGTATCCTCTTTTTTCCTGAATCCGAAAAATCCTTTCTTCTTTTGATACAACGGCACCTCCCCGACAAACGGCAAGGTGAGGTTTTCCAAATCCTTACGACCCCGTATCTTCGTATACATCACCTCCCGCAAGAAAATGATGCCTCCCGGAATAAACAACCCGATGACAATGGCAATCAACAGAATCTTCTTCTTGGCAGGGGCTGTCGGTAACATGCTTCCGTACGGCGGAGTGATGACCTGCGTGTTATAGGAGGTGAAAGCTTGTAACAACTCGTTGTCTTCCCGCTTTTGAAGGAGGAACAGATAGAGGGCCTCCTTCACCTTCTGTTGCCGTTCTACAGAGAGAAGGTATTTCTCTTGTGTAGGACTGGCGGCGATACGGTCGGTATTCGTCTTATTAACCTCCTGCAGATTCCGTATCTGGGTCTCGATAGCTACAATCTGGTTGTCGACGGAGATGGCGACAGCCTCACGGAGTTTGACCAATGCCTGGTCCATATCCACGACAAGGGGATTTCGGGGACTACTGTTGGCCGCCAAGCTGTTGCGTTGGAGCAACTGCTTGTTATAGTCCGAAATCTGGCTCTCTATGGAGGTACTTCCTATCCCCACACCGGCCGGCAACAACTGTCCGGAGGCGGACATGTTGGAGATACAGCTCCGGACGTAACGTGCCATATAGAGTTGGTTGTTCAACTCCAACATCTGGGTTTCGGTCTGACTGCTTTGCGTCATATACATATTGGCGGCCGTCTGCACATCGGGCAACAGGTATTCGCTCTTATAGGCGGAAATCTCTTCGTCCACCCCGCTCAGTTCCTGTTCGATTAGTCCGAGTCGTCCGTTAATGAAGAGCGAAGTACTGACAACCTCCTGATTCTTGTTCTTCATCCAACTCTCGTTATACACCGAGAGCAGAGTGTTCAACACATCTTCCGCCCGTTGGATGGAGACATCCTTGAAGGTGACTCGGATAACTGTGGATTTGTCATCGACCAACTCAGCTCCAATCTTCTCCATATAGGCATCGATAACGTCGTGCAATCCCGACCGATACACTTCGAGGGTATAAACCTCTTCACCGATATAGTAAGGGGTCGGCAGAAAGGCCAACCGTCCTATCGGAGTCGAAAGGGTATCGGGGAGTCCATCGGAAAGGGTTATTTCTCCCGGAATCTCCTCCCCAAGATAGGTGAATTGTGAAAGTGCGGCGACACCGTCTTCTCCCATCTGAAGGATGAAACTGGCCGCCTCCTCATCGGTAAGGTCTATAAAGTCTACCGAAACAGGCCGCTCGACGCCATAGGCGACCTCCTTGCGGAAAAGACCGGGCATGAGATACTCTGTCTCCAAATGCAGCCGCTTGACCATGTCCTCCACAAGGGCGGGGGAACGCAGGGTAGCTAACTCGTTGTACACATTGGCATCCGTATTGGAAAAACCTAATTCGGATAACATCGACGACAAATTGCCCGTCGCACTCTTCCCCTTGGAATCCTCCTTGATTAATATGTAGACAAATCGAGTATAGACCGGTGGAGTACGCAATAAATATACCACGGCCAAGACAAGGACGACAAAAAGAGAGAGGACAAACCAGCGCCATTTGGCCAGACAGAGGGAGAGCAGACTCCCGATATTGATTTCTACCTCTCCTTGCTCGTTATTGGTTGTATTGGATGAAGCCATAATCTTTTTCTGTTTTTTAATCAATTAAATTAGATACGAGAACACCTACGGAAGTTAGCAGGGAGGCCAACGAAATCCAGAACGAAGTGGAACGTACATTGTTGCCGTTGACCGTCGACTGACGTGCCCGGACGGGGTTTGGTTCCACATACACGACATCGTTCTGCCGCAGGTAATAGACCGGAGAATTGAACAACTGCTCCACCGAGCGCAAATCCACTCGGTAGGCCTGTCGCACGCCACCGTCTTCCCGCAACACGACAATTCCGTCACGCCGACCGTAAATAGTCAGGTCGCCCGCCAGACTAAGGGCATCCAATACGGTAATCCGGTCTCGGTCAATATTGTACCGACCCGGCTTGCTCACTTCCCCCAACGCAAAAAAACAGAGATTGGCAAATTCCACCGTAACGACCGGATCCTTGACGAGATTCTGGCTAATCAGCTCCTGTTTGATGCTGGCAGCAACTCCGCCACGGGTCATTCCTTCGACATAAACCGAACCAAGTATCGGGAAATCGATATAGCCCAACGAGTCCACCGTATAACTCGATACCTGCTGGCTCTGACTCAAGCTCGAACTTTCGTTCTGCCCCACCCGATGGGTGACTATGGGCAGGTTGAACAAGTCGGCCAACTGATAATCCTTGCTGTTGACTATAATGGAGATTTTATCTCCCGGCCGGAGAACAATCTGGGAAGAATCTGAAGTCAGACCGGTGACGACATCCTGAAGATCCTGAAAGTAAATAATATCTTTGGTCGTGGAACACGACACCGTAAACAGCGCAACAGAAATAAAAAATAAGCAATTTCTGATTTTCAACTTTTTAGAAAATTTGTTTTCCATTTTTAACCTCATTACAAAATTTCGTATATAGTATAGTTCAGGTAAAACACGACATCTTCATCGGGTATGCCCCAACCATCGGTCATAATCGTCCAACCGACTTACCAATTGTGATTTGAACTTCTTGGGATGCGCCTCTTTTCGCCAAGGAGCGACAAGGGCATGCGCCTGACCGTAGTAAATACTGTTGTCGGTACACCCGTAGAGGGTAACGAGCAAAAGGGCCCGTGCCTGTTCCGCCTTGACAAGGGGCAACAGCGTCTGAATCATGCCGATGAGCTGGTCTCTCTCCTGCCGCTGCTCGGTTACCGTATAAGCCAAAAGCAACAACGAATAGAGCCTACAACGCAACACATCGGAATCCACCTGCAAACGGCTATATTGGGTCAACACAACTGTAGCCAGGTGGCGGTCTTCCGAGGTCACCCCCTCTTTCCCGTAATAACGGCAAAGGGATTCGTGCATTCTTTTATAGGGAGTATCGTTTTCCAAGCGGGCATAATGGTGCTTATTGCCGGTATTCAGCGCAATCACTTCGTATTGGCCGGGTAACACACGCAACAGCGGTACCCACAGCCAATTCTCCACGCACACCATGACATCCTTGTGCCCGATTCCCGGCGTAATGACGACACTCGCCTCCATTCCCTTGAAGATTCCTTCGGTAATGCGCACCTTATCCCCCTTTACCAACTTGCCGGGGTCGGGCATATAGACGGGCAACACATCGGAATAAGACCGGGCCACCCACCGAAGATTCTCCATCACCTCGTCCGTAAGGTAAGGGTAATATCCCCCCTTCTCATCTTTTACACGGGGCAGGAAATTATATTGTGGCAATTGCTGTTTGATTTGATAGATTTCACTCTCGGATGTCCGGACAAAAACATAATTGTAGAGTAACGGACGATGGGTCTTGACAATGACCCCATCCACCTTCTTCACCTCCACAAACGAAGGGGCGAAATACTCAAAAGGCTTTTCCCCGTTCTTAATCCGACGGTCGAGTTCCGCTTGCAGACCGTTCGCCAACCCTTTGTGACAGAAGGGCAACACCAGCACATACCATCGAATGGCATATCGGTTTTCCCGCCTGTCCACCCTCCTCGAAAGGGGGGAAGCTACGACGTTGGTTTTTCCGGAAACAAGACCTTTCATGCGAAATCGTTCTTAATTTTCTTCTCTTATAAACACTTCTATGCCATTTCAGACAGTTTATTTATTTGTCTGAAATACAGCACTTTGGACTCTTCCTTACGGAGAATTCTTGAAAATTTCATTCTATCTTCACCTTGCAGGAAAACAGGGAAACTTTCCCCTTTTTTCATCTTTCCTACAACATATCCCCTCACTCAAAAAACCTTTTCTTCCACAGGACTCAGACAACCGAAATTGACCTTGTTCCCGCATTAAAAAGGATAGCCATTACTGGGCTTTTTTTTGAATACCGCAA